>JALWEA010000045.1 GCA_027039465.1 Calditrichia bacterium
GGAGAAGCGATTAAAGCGGCTGAAATCGGTAAAATGATCGGTGATTACGAACGGGTTTTATATTTTTCGGCTTATGCCCGTTTGCTTGGTCAGGGCGATTTCAGAAAAATAAAACACAGGGTAGATCCTTTTACGGGATGCTTCATCTCGGGCATTCCCGTTACGGTAGTTTATTTGCGTTTTGTTCTGCGTTTACGTGAACTTTTGCAATCGGGGCGTTTCGACGAAGCGAAAGAATGGACGCGAATCGGCGTGGATCGTTTGAATAAAGCATTCGACTTTGTAAAGGGGCAAAACAGTGCCTTGAGTTTACAATTTGAAAAAGAACGCCACGAGTGGGATGTTTATTATCAACGGTTGGAGGCCTGGGAAGAAGAAATTGAGAAAAATTCTCCCGAAGCGCAACGGGTTTTGGAAAAGGCAAGGAAGTTTGTTAATGAGATTCGGGTAGGTGAATATTGAGCGATTATTAAATGTCATTGCTTCGTCTCCCGCCCCGGCGGAGACAAAGCAATCTCTTCCTAAGCGGCACCGGCCTATTATTAATAAAAGGGCTTTAATAATGTTAGGGAATCCCACGATCCACAGCGTTTCGCCCTACTACTATTGACATGTTGTGGCGCGTCCGTCCCTCGATACGATTCTGCATTTCATCTTGCGTTGTTTAAAGTAAGGGCGAAGCATTTCCGTCAAGACGCTCCAAACTTAAAAAAATTAACGTTGTGCAACCAAAATCATCGATTTTTTCTTTATTAGTTAGGGAAATGCTTCGCCCCTACAAGTGTCGGCAGAATCACTCGGGAACCGGACGAGAACAAAGGCAACCGGTTGTCGAGTAGATACCGCGCCAGCGGAATCGTATCGAGACACGGTTGCCGTACCAGTTCCCAGTTCCTAATTCCCAATTAATTCATGTCACTCGGTTTAGATTACCTTTATTTCCTTCCTCCGCCACCGAAAATACGCAGCAACATCAGGAACAGGTTGACGAAATCCAGATACAGCATCAATGCGCCGATGATGGACAAACGTCCGTACGCTTCACCGGCGGAAGGCGTAATTTCCATTCCCAGGCGGCGAATCTTTTGTGTATCATAAGCGGTCAAACCGACGAAAATCAACACACCGATGTATGAGATAATTAAATCCATGGCGGAACTGCGAATAAAAATATTCACCACTGAAGCAATGATGATGCCTATCAATCCCATGAAAAGGAAACTACCCCAGGAAGTTAAATCTTTTTTGGTGCTGTAACCATAAAAGCTGGTGATACCAAACGTTAAAGACGTAATTAAAAAGGTTTTGGCAATGGCGCCTGGGGAGTAGACTAATAAAATGGCGCTTAATGTGAGCCCGTTTAAAAATGAGAATAATAGAAACATCGTACTAGCCGTTGAAGCCTGCATTTTTTTTACGCCGCCGGAAATGGCAAAGACCATGCCTAATTCAGCAACGATCAATAAAATGAGTACGATGGAATTTCCGTACACCAAACTCATTACCGTCGGACTGTGTACGGTAAAATAGGCGGTTAAAGCCGATACCAGCAAACCAAGCATCATCCAATTGTAAACCGAACGCAACAAAGCGTTGGTTCTGGGAATACTTAATGATTCCTGATAAAAAGGATCTTGATTCATTATGTTTTTCTCCGTTTTTTATTTAACCTTTTTGTTTTCTTTTGATTTAATTTTAAAATTTATCGAACATTCGTTGGATATTCAAATTAAAAAATTAGCAAAAAGTTCCGTTTAAGTTTTTGTTGTTACAAAAATGCTGTTGCGATTTAATAAAATTGGAAAAGCATGTTAAGTGATATTAAATTAAAAACGAATTAAGGGGGATCACGATGAAGACGTTGTCAAATAAAACTGTTAACTACCGAATTGAAGATGTTTTGGATCAAGTCATTAAAACCGGGAAACCTATGTTTATTAAACGCAAAGGTAAGATTATTAAAATTGATTTAAAAAAGGGGCTGTCACGTACAGAGCGATTGTTTAGTAAACCACCGCGAAAAAACGTCGTGAAAGGTGATTCGGAAGACTTGGTTCATTTTAAAGCATGGGAATGGCAAAAGTAATGTTGCGGTTGTTTCTTGATACCCATGTAGTAATTTGGTTATTTCAGAGAGAGCCATCTCATTTTTCCCAAAAAGCCTTACATTTTATTGATTCCTGTGATGATATTTTTCTTCCTACTATTTCAGTTCTGGAATAGCAGCTTTTGTATGAAATAGGAAGGATTACAGTCGAACCCAGAAGTATCATTGATGACCTTAAAGAAATTATTGGGCTTCAATTACTAAACTACAATTTTAAAGATTTAATTTTTACGTCACTATCAGTGGATTGGACACGTGACCCCTTTGACAGGTTAATTGTCTCTGAAACTATTTTAAATAAAGCGAAATTATTAACAAAAGATGAAAAAATTTTAAACAATTTTTCAAATGCTATTTGGTAATTCCGTTTTTCAATTATTTAACAAGCAATCTACCTCTCCAATATTTTTCCCTGCCAATTAATGATTTTTTGACAAATATTTCTTAATTTAATCCCGTTTTGTAAATAATTAATCGGAGGTTGCCATGAAAACAATGCGAACTCTTTTTATCGTACTTTTTATTTTTAGCTTTTCTTTTGCCCAAAACAAATTACTGACCATGGAAGACGCCATTCTTGGCAGTTACAAAAATCTAAAAATAAAAAATTTAGCGCAATTGCAATGGATTGGCGATAGTAAGGCCTTTTGCTATGTGGATTCGTTAAACGGCCAATACGGATTGATTCGGGTCGATGCCAAGCGGCTTCAGCCGGAGATGGTTTTAACCCTGGACAGTTTGAATTCCTTAATGAAAAAAGCCAATGGTCCGACACTGAAACGTTTTCCCTATCTTACGTGGCTGGACGGGCACACGTTTCGCTTCATGCGCAAGGGTGTGTTGTATCGCGGAGATTTGAATACGGCGCAACTGAAAGTGGTCAACCGTATTCCCGAAAAAGCCGCCAATATTGAAATCCATCCCAAATTGGATTATGTGGCTTACACCATAAAAAACAATCTTTTCGTTGCACTAAAACCCGGCGAACAAATTCAGGTGACCTTTAATCCCGATGGCGTAAAAAGCGGAGACGGTTACGTGCATCGTCAGGAATTTGGTATTCGTAAAGGTATTTTCTGGTCGCCTTCGGGTAAACAAGTGGCCTTTTACCGCGATGATCAGCGCATGGTTACCGAATATCCGTTGGTTGACATCAATACGCGTCCGGCCAAAGTGCGCATGATCCGCTACCCGTTTACCGGCATGACCAGCGAACAGGTCACCGTGGGCATTTACCATATTCAAACCGGATCGATCACCTATTTGCAGACAGGCGAACCCAAAGATCATTACAAATGCAGTGTCACCTGGAGTCCCGATGAAAAATTTATTTATTTGGTTGAACTCAATCGCGATCAGGATCATCTTTGGCTGAATAAGTACAAACCGGACAATGGCCAAAAACTGGCTACCCTGTTTGAAGAAAAAAGCGACAAATGGGTAGAGCCGGAGCACGGGTTGTTGTTTGTAAACCACGATCCCACACGTTTTGTCTGGTTCTCAAAACGTGACGGGTTTAACGATTTGTTTCTGTTTAACACCAAAGGGAAATTACTGCGTAAGCTTACACGTTCCGATCGGGATGTAACCCGATTTTTAGGTTTTGATCGCAAGGGCAAATATGCCTTTTACATGGCTGCCGCCGATCGCGCATTAGAGCGGCAATTGTTCAGGGTCGGTTTAAAATCCGGCAAACCGGTGAGATTGACTTCGGACAAAGGAATGCATCGTGTAGCGGTGCAAAAAGACGGCGCATACTTTTTGGATTGGTTTAGCAATCTGCAAACGCCCAACCGTATCACTTTGCTTAACAAACAAGGTAAGGCGGTTAAAACTTTACTCGACGCTCCGAACCCTTTGAAAGATTACAAGTTGGGTGAAATCAAGCTGTTTAGCATTAAAAACAAAGAAGGCATTGAGCTGAATACGCGCATGATTCTGCCGCCCGATTTTGATGCGCACAAGAAATATCCCGTCATTGTTTATGTGTACGGCGGGCCGCACGGACAAATGATCGCCAATAGTTTTCTGCGGGGTTGGCCTTTATGGTACCAGTACATGGCCGAATGCGGCTACATTATTTTTACGCTGGACAATCGCGGAACGAACAACCGCGGGTTGGCTTTTGAACAAGCCATTTACCAGCATTTGGGCACAAAAGAAGTGGAAGATCAAATGGCGGGTGTTAATTGGTTGAAAAAGCAACCGTTTGTGGATTCCACGCGTATCGGTGTGCACGGCTGGAGCTACGGCGGATTTATGACCATTTCACTGATGACGCGTCGTCCTGGCGTTTTTAAGGTGGCTGTGGCCGGCGGCCCGGTGATCGATTGGCGCTATTACGAAGTGATGTACGGCGAACGCTACATGGATACGCCGCAAAAAAATCCGCAAGGTTACGAAGAAGCCAGTTTATTGAATTACGTTAAGAATTTGAAAGGGAAGTTGCTGATTATTCACGGCACGGTGGATCCGGTGGTGGTTTGGCAAAACAGCCTACTGTATTTGCGCAAGGCCATCGATTTGCAAAAACAAGTGGATTACTTTGTTTATCCGGGCGATGAGCACAACATGCGAGGAAAGGATCGGGTGCATTTGTATCAAAAGATTACGGATTATTTTATGGAGAATTTGTAAGCAAAAGGGAATGACAAGCTCAGATGTCATCGCGAGGAGCGAGCGCAGCGAGCGACGCGGCGATCCCTTCCAAAGCGGCACCGTCCCATTGCTGATGGGATGGCTTTAATAATGTTAGGGATTGCTTCACTCGTACCTCGCTACTATTGACTTATGGTGGGCTGTTATTCTGAATCCTGATTCTCGGGATGAAGAATCCCTTGTTCTTTAGATTGTTAGATTGAACGCGCTTACGATTTCCTTTTTAGAACCCATCCCCACCCCTTCCCTTTTAGCAAAGGGAAGGGTGCCCAATTAGCTATGGCCATTTGGCGAATTGTTTGAATTGAATTGAATTTGAGTCCGATAATTTGCAAGATCACGTCCTTTTGCCGATGGATTTCGTCAGAACGAAGAATTCCTCACGTCCGTTGCAGCTTTGAAAGGGATTGCTTCACTCTCCTGCTCGCAGGCTCGAAGGATCGTTCGCAATGACAGAACTGGGAATAACATCAATTGACGGGCGCACACCACCGCCTGCACAAACAATGATTCCCGAATAACGAATAACGATTTTCCCCATTCCACCATTCAACAATTCAACCGAGTCCCAATCAATTCATGTCACTATCTTAATAATCTGTGGCGCCAGCCATGGTTCCCGGCCTACTATTGACTTATGGTGGCGTGTCCGTCCCTCAATACGATTCTGCCTTTTATCTTACGTTGTTTAAAGTAAGGGCGAAGCATTTCCGTCAAGACGCTCCAAACTTAAAAGAATGAACGTTGTGCAACCAAAATCATCGATTTTTTCTTTATTTGTTAGGGAAATGCTTCGCCCCTACAAGTCCGGCAGAATCACTCGGGAACCGGACGCTGTACCAATTCCTAGTTCCCAGTTCCTAATTCCTAATTCCCGGTTAGGCCCAAATAACTTTTTCCCTACTCAAACAAAATTTTCTTTCTTAAAATACCTGAAGCTGGCGATGAACAAAGCCAGGCCAACCGCGATGTAAACGGGAGCGATGTAATATTTGGGGATGGAAGGATTGGTGCGCAGAAAAATGCCCAATCCCATCATCAGTAAAATCAAACCGTAGCTTTTCCAATCCTGAAAAGCAAAAACGCAAGGACGTTCGGGCAGCTTTAAAATACGCTCGATATTTCGCGCGCTGACTTTATTAAAAACAAAAAAGGCTTTGATTAAGCCCAAAGAAATCCCAATGATATTCACAATGATGATCGTTTTCCAATCGTACATGCGTAACCATTTAATGGCCAAAAAACTTAGAAAAACACCAACGCTGGCCCAGGTGAGTCCGGAAATTAAAATCAACCATTTGCGATGTGCTGCCGGTTTGAATCGTTCGATCAACGTTTATTCCTTTTGTTTGATTTACTTTTCCAAAATAAACCATCTCCGCCATTGTTGTTAGGCGGGGATGGTTTACGACAGAATCGTTTTGATTTCGATTGAAATTTGAATGTTTAAATTCCGAAATCGTTGATTACTTCAATGTTTTAAGAATATCCAATAAATAGTTCCAAACGTGTTGTACCGATTCGATACGAATTTTTTCGTCCGGGGAATGGGCGCCCAAAATATCAGGGCCAAAAGAGATCATATCCATGCCCTCGTATTTTTCGCCGATAATACCGCATTCCAATCCGGCATGAATGGCCATAACCTGCGGCTCGTGTCCGAATGTTTTGGTGTAAATATCTTTGCAGATGTGCAGCAATTTGGAATCCGGATTAGGCTGCCAGGCCGGGTAGCCGTCGTTTTGCACAACTTTAAATTGTCCTAATTCGCCCAAAGCTTTCACTTTGTCCGAAGAATCGGTAATGGAGCTGGCGATCGAAGAACGTTGAGAGGTCAAGACAAGAATTTCATCTTCATCCGTGTGTACGGTAGCCAAATTGGTAGATGTTTCCACCATGCCTTCCACGGCGTGACTCATGGCCAAAACGCCATGTGGCATGGCATACAGAACGCGAATTAAAGAATCCCTAAATTCATTACTGAAAACCTTCTTGGGCTCATGGAAGGGTTCCACAACCACTTTCACATCTTTGTCCACAAATTTGTATTCATCCTGATAAATGGCCTGATATTGTTGTGCAAAAGCCTTTAATGCATCCTCTTTATCCGCCGGAATGGTAATCAGGGCTTCCGCTTCCCGGGGAATGGCATTGTGCGCGCTGCCGCCTTCAATGTGGGCCAAAGTGTAATCGGTTTCGTTTGGCAGGTGGTAAAGCAGTCGGGCTAATAATTTAATGGCGTTTCCGTAACCTTCGTGGATGTTTAAGCCGGAATGGCCGCCGCGCAAACCGGTAACCTTAACCACAAACGCTTTGTGACCCGCAGGTGCATTCTGCCAGTCAATGGCTTTGTGTAATTCGGTATTTTGGCCGCCCGCGCAACCGATGAAAAGCGTTTGTTCTTCCTCGGAATCAATATTTAATAAAATCTTGCCGGAAACAAAGTCGCTTTTAAGAGCATTGGCGCCGGTTAAACCGGTTTCTTCATCCACCGTGAACAATAATTCCAAAGGTGGATGCTGAACGGTTTTATCTTCGGCCAAAGCCAATCCCATGGCCAGCGCAATACCGTTATCGGCTCCTAAAGTCGTGCCTTCTGCCGTTACCCAACCGTCTTCGATTTTTATTTTAATGGGGTCTTTGCTGAAGTCGTGCTCGCTGTCCTTATTCTTTTCACACACCATATCCATGTGGCCTTGAATAACAGCGGTCGGCCGATCTTCCATTCCAGGCGAAGCCGGCACTTTAATCAGAACATTACCCACATCGTCCGTTTTCCATTCCAAATTATGGCTTTTGGCAAAATCAATTAAAAATTGACGAATTTTTTCTTCGTGCTTTGAGCATCGGGGAATTTGTCCGATAGCGTAAAAATATTTCCAAACAAGTTTGGGTTCCAAAGCTTCAATCGCTTCTTTCATGATGTATCTCCTTTGCGTAGAATGATTTATTGAATTCAATAAATTACATAATATTCTGTCAAAATAAAAATTGTTTTACTGAAGTTTGTGCAAAGAGTTTCAGGATTCTTGCGCAGATGGGGAATTTTTGAATGGTAAATGGTCGGGAGAGAAGAGTTAAGGGTTGAAGGGTTAAGGGAAAAATCGTTATTCGTGTATTCGTTAAGCGTTAATCGGATGTAGGTTGAATGGGTGAATGGTTAAGGGTTAAGAGTGTAAGGGTTAAAGAGTTTTGTGGTGTGTCTGGTTTTCAATCCAATTCCGCTAGCCTGTCATTCTGAGCGCAGCGAAGAATCTCCTTAAAAGCAGCAACTATTTGAATTTGTTCCGCCGCAATTATTCTGCAATATGTTGCATTTGATCGCATTCGGTTCCCGAGTGATTCTGCCGATACTTGTAGGGGCGAAGCATTTCACTAACAAATAAAGAAACAATCGATGTTTTTGGTTGCGCAACGTTAAATCTTTTGAGTTTGCAGCATCTTGGCGGAAATGCTTCGCCCTTACTTCGAAAATCGCAAGATGAAAGGCAGAATCGTATCGAGGGACGGACGCGTCATAACATGTCAATAGTAGGAGCGTGCACAGCTTAGTGCCAAATTTTTTTACGGGGCTTTGAATCTAAATTTGTATTTTTATCCCCCGTTTTTTCAAAATATTTTGTCTCTGAGTTATTTTCCTGTAAATTTTCGGTTTGTTTATGAAAACAGAAGAAAAGCAATGAAAGCATTTTCTTCGTCTAAAAACAGAAAGTTGACGATATGAGCGAAGATAAAGAACTCCGTGAAGATATTCTCTCGGTGATAAATGCCAATTTTGAAATTGAGCGGGGGATGCCGACACCTTTTGGTGCTACCTTGGTGCGCGGCGGTATTAATTTTGCCGTTTACTCACCCCATGCACATTCCGTTTCCATTGTGCTTTACACAGAATGCGCCGGAGAGCCGTTAATGGAGTTCCCCTTGGATCCCGATTTAAACCGAACCGGCTTTGTGTGGCATGCTTATATTAAAGGATTGAATCACGGTGTTAAGTACGGCTTCCGGCTGCGTGGCGAGCAACCGTTTAATCCCATTGACGAACGCATTGTTTTGCTCGATCCTTACGCCCGAACCACTTGCGGTGGTAAAATTTGGTGCAAACCGTTTAAAATTCAACGCGACGGCAAAGAACACACGTTTCGTATTTCGGCGATCATTAACAATGCTTTTCAATGGGGAACGGATCGCCAGCTAAACATTCCGCTTTCCGAAACCATTATTTACGAGTTGCACGTGCGAGGCTACACTATTCATCCTTCTTCCGATGTAAAAGCCAAGGGCACTTTTTTAGGTCTGACCGAAAAAATTCCTTATTTAAAGAAATTAGGCATTACCGCCGTGGAATTGATGCCCGTTACCGATTTTGACGAAACGATGATCGATCGCAAAAATCCCCGCACCGGTGAGCAATTGTTAAATTTTTGGGGATACGATCCCATCAGCTTTTTTGCGCCCAAGGCCGCTTATGCCCATACTGAAGACGAATATCGGATTGTCAGCGAATTTAAAACCATGGTCAAAACCTTTCACGAAGCCGGTATCGAAGTAATTCTGGATATGGTTTTTAATCACACGGGTGAAGGTAACGAGAAAGGGCCGATTTATCATTTTAAAGGATTGGACAAGACGGTTTATTATTTAATCGATCCCGAAACCGGTGAATATTTAAATTTTTCAGGATGCGGCAATACGCTGAATTGCAATCATCCCGTGGTGCGGGACATGATTTTGGACAGCTTGCGCTATTGGGTCATGGAAATGCATGTGGACGGATTCCGCTTTGATTTGGCTTCGATTTTGGGGCGCGGCCGTGACGGGGAAGTACTGGCCAATCCGCCGCTTATCGAGCGCATTGCCGAAGACCCGGTACTAGCCAATACCAAGCTCATTGCCGAGGCCTGGGATGCAGGCGGACTGTATCAGGTGGGCGATTTCCCGCATTTTAAGCGCTGGATGGAATGGAACGGCAAGTTCCGCGATGATGTGCGGCGCTTTGTGCGTGGTGATAAAGGAATGGTTTCTATTTTGGCGACGCGTTTGGCGGGCAGTTCCGACTTGTATCAGGACGACGGAAGGGAGCCTTACCACAGTGTGAACTTTGTGACTTGTCACGACGGCTTTACTCTGGAAGATTTGGTTTCTTACAATGAAAAACACAATTGGGAAAACGGTGAAAATAACCGCGACGGTTCGGATGAAAATTTTAGTTGGAATTGCGGGGTGGAAGGTCCTTCGAACGATGCCAATATTTTGGCGCTTCGAGCCCGATTAAAGCGCAATTATTTGACCATTCTCTTTTTGGCCCAGGGCGTTCCCATGCTTTTGGGTGGCGATGAATTCGGCCGAACGCAAAAGGGTAATAACAATGCCTATTGTCAGGATAATGAAATCAGTTGGGTGAACTGGCAGCTTGCCGAACAAAATCAGGACTTTTTACGGTTTGTGCGCTTGCTGATTCAATTCCGGCAAAAACACGAAACCTTTCATCGCAAACATTTTCATGTGCAAACATTGGACGGCATTCCGGAAATGAGCTGGCACGGGCTTAAAGTGGGGCAGCCGGACTGGTCGGAAGATTCCAAATGGCTGGGATTATTGTACAGTACGTTTCCGAAAACGGGCGATCCGGATTTTTATTTAATGTTTAATGCGGATGCCTCGGCCAAACGTTTCGAATTGCCGAAACCGCGGGACGGCTTCCGTTGGCATTTGTTACTGAACACTTACAATCAACCTCCGAAAGATATTTTTGAAGAAGAAAACGCGCCTTTGTTAAAAAATCAAACCGTATTTGAATTGCAGAGTTATTCCAGTGCGGTTCTGATCGGCAAAAAGTAAAGTAATATTTGGGGATTCATGAAGTTTCGTACGGAAATTCAAATCAACAGGGCAGAGCAGACCATTCGGCACAGTGATCCGATTCTCACCATGGGATCTTGTTTTGCCGATAATATCGCTCAAAAATTGCAGGAACGCTATTTTCGGGTCATGCAAAATCCGTTCGGTACCCTGTACAATCCGTTGTCCGTTGCCGAAGCGCTTTCGATCATTCTGACGAACAGGAAATTCCGTTCCGAAGATTTGTTTTTTTATCAGGATGAATGGCACAGCTTTTGGCATCACAGTGTTTTTTCGGGAACGGATCGGGCAGCGGTTCTGCTCAAAATTAATGAGCAAATCAACGAAGCGCATCGTTTTTTACAAGAAGCGCAATGGCTCTTTTTAACATTCGGGACGGCTTACGTTTATTATCATTTGCCGGAAAAGCGTCCGGTTGCCAACTGCCACAAATTGCCGGAAAATGAATTCGAACGGCGCCTCATCAGGGTTGATGAAGTCGTAGAGAGCATTCAGGCACTATTGCAAAACTTGCGCGTTCTGAATTCCAAAATTAAAATTGTTTTAACCGTGAGCCCCATTCGCCACATCCGTGACGGGCTGGTGCAAAATCAACGCAGCAAAGCGACTTTAATTTTGGCGGTACAGGAATTATGCCGGCAAGATGCATCGTTGGTGTATTTTCCGTCTTATGAGATTTTAATGGATGATTTGCGCGACTACCGATTTTACGAAGCCAACTTGACGCATCCCAACGATCAGGCGGTTCGATACATTTGGGAAAAATTCGGTGCCATGTTTTTTGACCGCGAAACGGAAAAAGCAAGTGAGGCTTTTGCCGCGCTGTCGAATGCTTTAAAACATAAACCGCTGCATCCGGAATCGCCGAATTACCGCAAATTTTTACGGAAAGTACTGGAACGTATTGAAGGGTTGGAAAAACAATATCCGTACGTGGATTTAAAATTAGCGCGTCAAAGAATAGAAGAGCAATTAAGATAATTGTATTTCTGCAGTTTCCAGGTTTAAACGATTATGAACCATCAACGATACAATTCTCCGCTAAAAATTCCGTTTATTTGTTTGCATTTAAAGAAAGAATTTTAGATATTTTTAAATTATGGAACTATTCTATGTACGTCCGGAAGATGTATCGGAACATGAGCTGATTTTGGATGATTTCGAACGGAAACACATTCTTTCCGCATTGCGCAAAAATATCAATGACCCATTATGGGTAACGGACGGACAGGGCGGATTATACAAAGGAATCATTCGGCAAACCGCGCCCAGGTTGATCGTTGAAATAGCGCATAGAGAACAAAAAACGGAGCCCAGGCCGACGGTGACCCTGGCCTGCGGATTCATCAAGCAGAATCGAATGGATTTTATTCTGGAAAAAGGAACGGAGTTGGGTGTGGGACGTTTCGTTTTCTTTCGCAGCCGGTTTGCCAATTATTTTAGCCCCAATACGGATCGTTTGTACAAAGTGGTGCGTCAGGCGCTCAAACAAAGTTTGCGTTTTTATTTGCCCGAAATTAAGGTCTACTCTGATCTGGATCGATTCTTTGCCGATGACTCGGGCGAAAAAACACGTTTAGTGGCGATTGATAGCGGGTATCCGCTCTTGCGAACTTTGACCGATGGGAAAGCCCTTAAGGGTGAAAGTTCGGTGATCATTGCCATCGGGCCGGAAGGCGGATTTAGCGCTGAGGAAATCGAACGGTTCAATAATAATGGCTATAAAGGATTTTCATTAGGGCCGCAGCGTTTACGTACGGAGACCGCGGCGATTGCGGCTGCAGCCATTGTGGGTCAATATATTCATTAAACGAAGGAGGTGGGTGTTGTCAGTAGAAGAAGATTGTGTATTTTGCCAGGTGATTGCCAAAAAACTGCCTAGTAAAATGGAGTATGAAGACGACGACATTGCTGTGTTCTGGGATATTAATCCGCAAGCTCCTATCCATCTTCTGATTGTTCCCAAAAAGCATGTTAAAAATGTTTCGGAATTTACGGAAGAAGACAGTTATTTGATGTGCAAAATGTTTTTGACGGCCAAGCAAATGGCCCACAAATTGGGACTTTCGGACAAAGGATTTCGATTGGTTGTAAATGAGGGGCGCGATAGCGGGCAGAGCATTTTTCATGTGCACATGCACCTGTTAAGCGGACGGCGATTGATGTGGCCTCCGGGTTAATAGAAAAGCCGTCGAAAGACGGCTTTTTAATTTTTAAATAATTATGATCATTGCTAAAGTCCTAAAGGGAGCGTAATTTTTTAGCGCGTATATTTGCCCCCAGCGTAAACGCTGGGGCTAACACTAGAACAACTTAAATCATTCTACATTTGAACAAGAGGAAAATAGCTCAAATATTCAAAAAATGTCCGTTAATGACAATATTGTTTGGTAAGCCAATCACTGCTCCGATTCTATGAATGTCCCTTTAGTTGTGGAATTTGGTGAATTGATGAATTGAAATGATTGTTCAACCACCGGCACGCAAGATTATGACCGAATGCCAAGTGATGAGACGGAACGAAAAACCCTAACATCCGTTGCTTCCTCGGATGGGATTGCTTCACTCTCCCGCTCGCAGGCTCACGGGATCGTTCGCAATGACAGTAATTTACGAAGAACGGATAACATTCGCCTTAACTCTTACACCCTTAACCCTTAACCCTTAACCCTTAACACTAAACTATTAACCATTTTCCCATTCAACAATTCAACCATTTAACGCTTAACGCATAACGGATACACGAATAACGATTTTACCCTTAGCCCTTCAACCCTCAACTCTTACCGCCTTCCTTACCCTCCGTTTGACGCTTTCGGAAAAAATTATTACTTTCCTTAATTGTAATCAGAAAAGGAGCAGAACTTTGAAACTGACATTTATTAAACAGATTATCTTTGATGCGGATGATACATTATGGGAAAATAATGTGTATTATGTGAAGGCTACGGAAGATTTATTGGATCTTTTTGCCAAAGCGGGTTTGGATCGCAAGCAAATCCAAAAGGAGTTTGACGAATTGGAGCTGTGGGTTGTACGCGAACGCGGTTACGGTAGCCACAATTTTGTCTGGATTTTGGAAAGTCTTTACGAACGCTACAAAGATTTAATCGATTACGAAGCCTTTAAAAAAATTGTCGATCGTTTTAAAGAACACCCCAATCGCAAACCCGCACTATTTGAAGGCGTAATCGATACATTAAAATATTTGAAAAAAAATTACCATTTGTACGTTCTGACCAAAGGAGAATTTAAAGAACAGGAACAAAAAATCATTAATTCGGGCGTGCATGAAATTGTTGATGCCTACTTTATTGTACCGGAAAAAGAAGACGATGTTTATCGGGAAATATTACATCAACACCATTGGAAGGCGGAAGAAACCTGCATGGTAGGGAATAGCCCGAAATCGGATATTAATCCTGCGTTGCGAGTAGGCATGTACGCCATTCACATTCCTTATCGCGACACCTGGAAATTGGACGATGAACCGATTCAACCGGCAGACGGGCGTTTTTTTCAACTGCAAAAATTTACGGAGTTAAAAAAATTATTTTAATTCATCAAACTTTTTTTATTCGTAAACAATTTCGGCTCCAATAACATCTCCGTTAATCTTGCTGCCGCCCAGCGTGTGCACAACCACTTCGGTATTTTTAGCCTTGTTTTCGATTTTACCCTTAATTTCGGAACCGTCTTTGAGAAAAATTTCGACTTTACGTTTTTCATTCTTTGAGTTCTTGCCTTTAATGACAATATCACCGTTAACAACCGAATGATGCTCAATAAAAAGATCTCCGTTAGCAGTGGCCAAATTACCGAGAATACGGGCATGGTTCATTTTAACAGAACCGTTTACCGTGGTGGCATTGCCCGCAACAACAGCACCGCTATCCAGCACCATTGAACCATTGATTAACGTGACACTCTTTTTAATGCGGCCGTTACGTCCGATCGTAATGGAGCCGTTGATGGAGCTTGCCTTTTTAACTATGCTGTTTTCACCGATAACAATGCGGCCGTTAATGGTGCGGCAACTGGCGTTAACAACGCTATTATTCCCAACAATGATATCGCCGTTAATGGTGTAAATATCCTTATGAACAATTTGACCGTCTTTGATTACAACGCTATCATTAACACTGGTTGTACATGCCAATAAAAATGTTGTGAAAATTAATATTGGAAATAATTTTTTTAACATTGTCCTTACCTCCCGACTTTTTGTTAAAGAAACGGATATTTAACTGAAATGTTGCAAAGAATTTAAAAAATGCTTGCATAGCAAAAAAACAATTTTTATATTATACCTGTTGGGTAATGTATTACTGGAGCGGTTAAGTTTCATGAAAAATGTCCTGATCAAACGTGAATATGATTATGCTATTCGAATTTGCGCATATTTGGCAGGGCACTATCAACAGGGTGCCATCTCTCTCTCCATAATTTCCCGCCGCCTCTTGATTCCTAATTCATTTGCACGTAAAATTGTACATAAACTCCGTCAATCCGATTTGATAGATTCCGTACAAGGAAAGTACGGTGGAATATTTCTAAAGAAGGATCCAACCCAAGTATCGATTTTAGATGTGTTGAAAGCAATGGATTACAATTCTTCGGTCAATGAATGTTTAATCAATCCGGCGATTTGTCCGCTTGTAAGCATTTGTCAAATTCATGTTTTTTTTGCAGGGGTAGAAGCTCAAATTCTTGATGCCTTTCGGAAGAAAAAACTTTCAGAGCTGGCAATTACCGATAATGATTTAAGACCAAATCATAGTCAAGTAGGGGAAAAAGCGGTTCTTTAATTAACAGAAAGGAGGAAGGCATGGGTGCCCTCTTGTTAGCACGGTGGCAGTACGCCATTCTTACCGTGTATCACTTTTTCTTTGTACCGTTAACGTTGGGACTCTCCATTTTGCTAGCCATTATGGAGACCAAATACGTAACCTCCGGGGACGAAACCTACAAAAAAATGGTCAAATTCTGGGGGAAGCTGTTCTTAATCAACTTTGCCATGGGCGTGGTTACGGGTATTGTTCAGGAGTTCCAGTTCGGGCTAAACTGGTCTGAATATTCCCGTTTTGTCGGTGATATTTTCGGTGCGCCTTTGGCCATTGAAGCGTTGTTGGCCTTTTTTTTGGAATCCACCTTTTTGGGCGTTTGGATTTTCGGTTGGGACAAACTTTCCAAGAAAGCACATGCCACGGTCATGTGGCTGGTTGCCATCGGCTCCAATCTTTCGGCCCTGTGGATTTTAATTGCCAATTCGTTCATGCAGGAACCTCGCGGTTTCGAGCTTATTCGGGATGCTGCCGGTAATGTGATCAAAGCGCAAATGACCGATTTCGGAGCTTTGGTTTTCAATCCGCATGCCTGGTTGCAATTTCCGCATGTGGTTACTTCCGGTATCACCACCGCCGGATTCTTTGTAATGGGCATTAGTATTTATCATCTCTTCAAAAAAAGCAAAGAGCAGCAGGTTTATCATACTTCTCTGAAATGGGGAGCCGTATACGGATTGATCGGTATTCTTTTGGTTATTCCGATTGGCCATGTCCAAATGCAGCACATGGAAAAAATCCAACCGATGAAGGTTGCGGCGGCCGAATCGTTGTGGGATACCGAAGGCCCTGCCGGGCTGTCTTTGTTTGCCATTCCCGATTATGATCAAAAGAAAAACAGCATTGATATTCGTGTTCCGTATTTGTTGTCTTTCTTAGCTTTTGATTCCTTCACACATCCCGTTCCCGGAATTAATCAGTTACAAAAAGAATATGAAGCCAAGTACGGGCCAGGGGATTACGTTCCTGCCGTGGCCTTAACGTATTGGACGTTTCGCATCATGGTCGGTGTCGGGTTTCTTATGCTAATCATGGCTATCGTTATGGTCATTCGATCTCGTAAGGAATCGCTTACGATTAGTCCGTTTACTTACAAATTATTTTTGTGGGGCATTTTCTTCCCTGTGATCGGAACGAGTACCGGATGGATCATGACTGAAGTCGGGCGTCAACCCTGGGTTGTTTACGGATTGTTAAAAACGGCCAACGCTGTTTCGCCGACAGCAGCCGTAAGCGCAGGTGAAGTGGCTTTTTCCTTAATCGTCTTTGCGCTTTTATACGGCGCCCTGATGGTTGCGGATATTTTTCTGCTCAAGAAATATGCCCGCCTTGGTGTTCAGGCAATCGAAGTTGAAAATGAGTAAGGGAGGAGGTATATCATGGATTTAAATACATTATGGTTCATTCTGATTGCCGTCCTTTTTATAGGATACTTCTTCCTTGAAGGTTTTGATTATGGTGTGGGCATGCTGGTTCCCTTTATGGGCAAAACCGATGAAGAGCGACGTGTGCTTGTCAATAGCATCGGAACCTTTTGGGATGGCAATGAAGTTTGGCTTTTAACCGCCGGGGGTGCCATGTTTGCCGCATTCCCGAACTGGTACGCCACTTTGTTTAGCGGATTTTATATTGCATTGATTTTAATGTTATTAGGTTTGATCATTCGCGGCGTTTCCTTTGAATTCCGTAGCAAGGACAAAAATCCCAAATGGCGCAACCTGTGGGATTGGACGCTGTCCATTGGCAGCTTCATCCCTGCGTTGCTGTGGGGTGTTGCCGTGGCCGATATCTGGCGCGGCGTGCCCATTGATCAGAATATGACGTATGTGGGCGGATTTTTTAACTTGTTGAATCCTTATGCGCTGCTGGGCGGCTTGACATTCACGTTTGTTTTTCTGTATCACGGTACTTTGTTCCTGAATTTGAAGTTGGAAGGCGATTTGTTAGGTAAAGCCAAATCCACGGCGTTAAAGCTTTGGATTCCAACGGTTATTCTTTTTGTTCTTTTCTACCTGTACAGTTTTGCCGAAACGAATCTGTTGCAGGCCGGCGTTTTGATTACCTGGATTGTTCCTCTGACGGCTGCCGTGTTGTTGATTCTGTCTTATTTCATGCTGAAAGGCGACAAACCGGGTTGGGCGTTTATTTTTATGGGATTGACCATTGCCTTGACCGTTGTTATGGTATTTGGCGCTTTGTATCCAAACGTATTACCGTCCACTCTGAATCCGGCCTACAGTTTAACGGTTCATAATGCTTCTTCTTCGCCTTACACGTTGAAGGTAATGAGCATTGTGGCTTTGATTTTCGTCCCCATCGTTTTGGCTTATCAAGCCTGGACGTACTACATTTTCCGTCAACGCGTAGGTACGAAATCCAAGTTGGAATATTAAGAT
>JALWEA010000046.1 GCA_027039465.1 Calditrichia bacterium
AATTTTTTGGTTGCCGTGCATTGTCAAAACGATACGTGTGGTTTGGCCATTGCCGATGTTTCCACCGGTAGCTTTCAGGTTGCCGAATTTTCGCGAGAACATTTATTGGATGAATTGATTCGCTACCGGCCTCGCGAAATTTTGGTTTCCGCCAACGAGAACGAGCGTATACGGCAATTGATCGCCAATCGCTTGGATGCGGTGGTTACAAAAAGGGACGATTGGTTGTTTGATCGTGATTACGCTTACCAACTTTTGGTTGAGCATTTCAAGACCCATTCTTTAAAAGGCTTCGGTGTTGAAGACATGCAAACCGGCATTGTGGCTGCCGGAGTCATCATTCATTATTTGCAGGAAAATTACAAAACCAGACTCGAGCACTTCATCAGCTTGCAGCGCATTAATCTCTCCAATTACATGATTTTGGACGAGAGCACCCGCCGCAACCTGGAAATTGCCGAATCCATTTCCGGAAGCGGAACCCGCAGCACTTTGTTACATTATCTTGATTTCACGGTAACGGCTATGGGCGCACGTTTGTTCAAACAATGGCTACAGCAGCCCTTGCTGGACAAGGATGCCATTAATCGTCGTTTGGATATTGTTACCGAACTGTACGATCATGCCGAAGTGCACGGTTCATTAAAAGAAGAGCTGAAGAGTGTTTTCGATACGGAACGCTTGCTGGGCAAAATTGTCACCGGCCGGGCCAATGCACGCGATATTCTGAACTTAGGGCAATCTTTAAAGCAAATCGTTCCGGTCATGGAAATTCTGCAAAATTCGGGTCTGCCCGTATTGCAATCCTATTTTGAAGGCTTTGTTCCGTTGAACGAATTAACCGATTTGATTGATCGGGCTATTGCCGAAAATCCTCCGTTAACCATTCAGGAAGGGGGCATTATTCGTCCTGGTTACAATCAGGAGTTGGATGAGTTGCGCTCCGTCTCCGAGCATGGTAAGGATTGGCTGATTTCGTATCAGGAACAGGAACGTCAACGCACGGGCATTCCGAATCTCAAAGTCAATTACAATAAAGTGTTCGGTTATTACATCGAAGTTACCAATACGCACAAGGAAAAAATTCCTGCAGAATATATTCGAAAGCAAACGCTGGTTAATGCCGAGCGGTTTATTACCCAGGAATTGAAAGAGTGGGAAGATAAAATTCTTGGCGCCGAAGAAAAAATTAATCAACTGGAATATGAATTGTTTCAGGAAATTCGTCAGGAAATCGCCAAGTATGTGGAACCCATTCAGCTTAATAGCCGATTGCTGGCGGAATTGGATTGTTTCATGAGTCTGTCCGAAGCCGCCCGTGAAAACAATTACGTCCGGCCGGAAGTAACGGATTCCCTGAAACTGGATATTGTGGAAGGGCGCCACCCGGTCGTTGAGAAAAATTTACCGCCCGGCGAAGATTTCATTGCCAACGACACACATCTCGATCCGGAAACGGAGCAAATCTGGATTATTACCGGGCCGAACATGGCGGGTAAATCCACCTTTTTACGTCAGGTCGGGTTAATTGTACTCATGGCCCAAATAGGTTCCTTTGTTCCGGCCAAACAGGCAAGCATTGGTATTGTGGATCGGATTTTTACCCGCGTGGGCGCTTCCGACAATTTAGCTTTGGGCGAGAGTACTTTTTTGGTGGAAATGAATGAAACGGCCAATATCCTGCACAATGCCACGCCGCGAAGTTTGATTTTGTTGGACGAGATCGGGCGTGGTACCAGCACTTTTGACGGTTTGTCCATTGCCTGGGCGGTGGCGGAATACATTTACCGCGAACCGAAGCTGCGTTGCAAAAC
>JALWEA010000047.1 GCA_027039465.1 Calditrichia bacterium
CACACCGCGGTAAGCGTGAATTTCATCCAGAACCACAAATTTTAAATTTTCGAACAATTTAATCCACAAGGTGTGATGCGGCAAAATGCCCTGATGCAGCATGTCCGGATTGGTCACCACCAAATGCCCGGCCGAGCGAATGGTGCGACGTATGTCCGCCGGTGTGTCGCCGTCAAACGTGAATGATTTAATATCGGCTTTAAGGAGACGCACCAAATCCTGTACTTCCCTAACCTGATCCTGTGACAAAGCCTTGGTGGGAAAAAGGTACAGCGCACGGCTTTCATGATCTTTTAATAAATTTTGGAAAATGGGCAGATTGTAACTCAGCGTTTTACCCGAGGCCGTTGGCGTAACAATGACGGCGTTCTTGCCGCTCATCACCGTTTCGTACGCCTGCGCCTGATGCGAATACAACCGATCAATGCCCTTTTCGTGCAAAGCCGCAATCAGTTTGGGATTAAGGTCATCCGGAAAATCGGCGAAAACCGCTTCCTGCGGTTTTAAAGTGAGCCACTTGGTAATATTTTTTTGGAATTCCGCATCCTGACTCAATCGGCGGATGAGTTCGGGTAACGACGGTTTTTCTCTAAAAATCATTTTACACGCTCTAATTAAATATTTTTTGATAAATTAAGGATTTGCGGGTTAGGGTTCAATAGCAGGCGGAAGTTGGTGGATGAAAAGGGTTAAGAGTTAAGGGTTAAGGGTTAAGGGTTAAGGGTTGAATGGTTTGGTCGTTATTCGTATATCCGTGTATTCGTGTAATCGTTAAGTGGTTGGTTGCCCAAAAATGAAGGCGTGGAAATGGGTGGAATTCGTAAGAACCATGTTCTGTTCTTTTTCAGGCATCAGAGCGACAATACTAACCGTATTTGCCACGCTTGAATGCACTTCAAAATTCTAAAAAACCGGCCAGTGCAATCGCTTGTTTGGCCCTTGATAATTAATTAATATAACTTACATTAATTCATTGCCGGAAAAAAATTTTCAAACTTCGATTGTATAATTCTCTCACTTTTTAGCTCATCACCTATATAATTTCTTTCTCGCATTAATCCATCTACTGAAATTATTTGCTCAGTCCATTGAATTGAATTATAAAAAAAATATTTAACAACATATACGTCATATAAATTATTCATAAATTCCATATTCTTAATAATTGATATGTGTACGCTATCAGTAAAACAATCGTATTCATTAAATATTGACTTATCAACAAATCCTGTATCAATATTAAAAAATGTCCAAATAAATGGATTATCAAATATTGTAGTATCAATTATTCCGTACAACGACACATGTCCGAGTACTAATAATTTATTCTGATTATTTTTAACTATATCAAAAGCATGGTTTGGGTGATATGACATTTTATATGCATTATCATACATACCAAAAACGTAAAGAGTATCTTTTCGAATACGATTTTGGTCTTGATTAAAATCTGTTATTTTATATGACCAAGCATTTCCAACTTTCAGAGGAAAGGTTTGAGGCAAATCGTAATGATTAATATTAGAATTTGTTGGACTTGAACAAGATAACAAAGATATAATAAAAATTAAATAATAAAACAATTTCATATGAACCTCTCTATTTTTTTAATTTTTAAATAAAATATATTACATAGAAAAGCCTAACGGCCTGCGGTTCACCGGAAATGCCACGCCTTTTAAAAGTTGCAAAACTCTAAAAAACTAGATGCGTAACATTTCCCATTGCAATCGCTTGGTATAAGGCTTTTGACATTATTTTACCAAAGCAATTTTATCGGTCTTGACAGTATGTCCCGACCTAAATTGATAAATATATAATCCTGACGCCTGATCATTGGCATTCCACTCTATTTTATGTATTCCCGGATTCATAACTCTTGAAGCTAATTTTTCTACTACTTTTCCGTTGATATCATAAATTGTTAATTGGACAAAAGCGCGATTTGATAATTTAAAAGAAAATGTTGTTGTTGAATTGAATGGGTTGGGATAAGCAATCAGATGAAAATTCTTTGGGATTTTAATTTTATTTTTAATACCTACCGGAAATTCCGTTAGGCAATACGCACCGCTATCAGTGCAAACAGTAATATTTGCGCAGTCAAAAATTTGGTTTTCTTTAATATTCCTAATCCTAACATTTGGCAAACCGTCATTTAGAAATATTAATTTTCGTGATAACGTATCCCATATTGCTATTCCTTCTTTATCTACATCCGGTTCATACCAGGAAACAAAAAGCCTGTCTGCCGTATATCCGATTGAACTTATATTTGTTGCCCAAAATTCAACATTCCAGTTTTCACCATAGTCTTTAGACGCCCATAGCCCCGATGACCAGGTTTTGTCAGAGAATACACCATAGAATAATCCATTCTCAGTAAATACAAAATCGGAAAAATGATACTTAAATTGGGATGATAAAGTCCAACTGTTTCCCCCGTCGGCAGAAAAGTAAATTCCACTGGTATCTCCTGATACTGAAATCACACAATGTTCATTGTAAAAATCCATTGCCAAGCAGTTTTTGTTCTTAAAAAAATCTACTTCTTCCCAAACAATCCCATCTGCTGATTTTACCAACCCCTCTTCACTTCCAACATAATAGTAGTGATTATAAGGGTTTTTAACTATAAAATGTGGATTGACGCCTCCGCGCAATATTTGGAATAAAGAATCACCAACTACAAATTTATAAATTCCGTCTGAAAAACTTCCGTTTCCCATTACCAATATTAAAGTATCCTGGGCTAATTCAATCGCATCCCAAACGGGAAGATTCCCTTTTGAATATTTTTTCCAACCCATTCCATCGTCAACAAGAATACCGTCAGATAGAAGTAAAATATTAGCGCTATAACTTGTAAAAACATTATTCACGGCAACGGTATCTGGGCCAATTGGAATCCAATTATAAGAATAAGAAAAAAACGGATATATTAGAATCACCAGGAATAAACAAATGCGTTTCATAATAAATCCTTTCCTTTTATTTTAGACAATTATTCATTTATTATGTTTCAAAAAATATGCCAAACAATTTAATAGACACGACTACGTTAAAAATGGTTTCAAAGGATATGATTATTATTTTAAGAGGATAAAAAATCTGACAGACTATCAAAAATCTGATAAAGCGAAAGAAACAGAAATAGCCTTATAACCTACTGAGCCGGCTGAATTCATCGCCATCTGGCAATTTCCGTGTTGAACGTATTTTTCCTTTTTATTCTAACTTCACAAAAGAAGATAATAAAAACGTTTGGCAACAGCAAACTCAAGGTACGATTTTATTTTCTTTTCTGTAATTGCCGATTCTTTTTCATCATTCAAAAGCAAAATACCGGTGGAAATTTTTTCAAACTACTGCTCACCGCTCTGTTGCTTTCAAACCAAGTACTTTCCTTTCAATCAGCCGCGCTGAAGGCGGTTCTATTTTTTAGCGCTTGAGCAAACCTTCATTTCCGTTGCCAAGAAAAATCCCAACCTTTAAAAATGCAACGGCTTTTGCAGCGCGTTAAAATTTGTCGTCAAACGATTTTTTGTTTAAATTGATTGTATTAAAATTTGGAGGTTTTAATGGACAAAGACATGTTGATCGTCGAATATTTGCGCATCTATTTTCATTCCCATCCTGAAAAGGTACCGGAAAATCCGGATGAAGCATTTAAATTATTCCAGAAAATGCATAAAAAATACAAAGCCAAATACATTACCGAATTCAAAGAGAAGAGCGAAAAATACGTGGATCGTTTTTTTGACGGCAAGGATAAGAATAATTACTATTAGACTTTGCAATTCTTTGTTTCACGACTCCTTAAGGAATGCTCAATTTCGAAATAAATTTTGAATTCCGTATCCGGTGCCCCTCTAAAAAGGAGCCAAAATTTCTTTTTGTGTACATTGATTATTTAATCCAACAATTTCAAATATTTTAATCCGTGTTCATCTGTGCAAATCCGTGGCTGAAAAATAATGAATTCAAAGCAACGTCAATATCCCGCTGCCAATCAAAATAAACACCGTTCCCGTGATGGCCTTCAGGTAATCCCGTTCCTGAAAAAACAAAAACGCAATAATCGTGCTGATTAACACTCCGGCCCGCTTGAAGGTAATCACGTAAGTGACAAAGGCGATGCGGATGGCCGTAAGCTGGCACCAGGCCAGGGCTGCGCTAATAATGCCCAACAACAGTAACACCCATTTCATTTTTGCGGAAGACAAAGAATGTTTGGAAAACGCACCGTTTTTATTGCGCTGCAGCAGAAATCCCAGCAGCAAAAAGCCCAAGCCTAGGGAAAGATGAATGGCGGCTCCGTAAAATTCCGGGCTGCTGCTTTTGACCGCAATTTTCTCCACACTTGCCGTAATACTCCAAATAAATGCCACCAATACCATGTACCAAACGCCCTTCTCCTTAAAATTGATCAGCCGTTTAAGGCCCCGGTTTCCTTTTTCCCTCCCGGGTAATTGCAAAATAAACGCTCCGATGACAATCAACAAAATGCCGATGAATTTAATGCGCGTAATCGTTTCACCCAAAATAAGGTAGGAGGTTAAAGTCAAAAACAAGGGCGTTAACCCCACAAAAGGCATGACAATGGAAATCGGATACTTGGCTACGGCGCTTAACAGCAAATAATAGGCGATCATGTTTAAAATTAAACTGATACCAAAGGCAAAGAAAAACGGTTTGATTTGAAGAGAATGCGTGGAATGCAACCCCAAGGGCAGGAGAATAATTCCCGCAATAATGAACAGATATTTTAGGATAGTTGTTTGCTCAAAATGTCGGGACAGGATTTTGAGCAGGACCGATTGAACCCCGAAAAAGGTTCCGGTTAGGATAGAGAGAGTTAGCCAGGAATGAATCATGGGAAAAGATTACGATTCGGCAGCAGAATCTTCATTTTCATTTGAAACGGCGCCAAAGGGCACGCCTTTGATTTTTACGTACAATTCTTCCCGATAAATTTCAACATCTTTTGGCGCGTCAATGCCCAGCTTAACCTGATGGCCGCTAATATCGACGACTACGATGCGAATATTATCACCGATGGTTATTGCTTCTCCCAACCTCCTTGTTAATACTAGCATATCCTCTCCTCCCGTTTGGTTTCACTTTGCCAATTGGGTAGCCGTTTTTCCAGAAACGCACGAATACCCTCGGAAAATTCATCGGTCTGTCTGAAATGCGCATTGACTTCGGATAAGCGCTCAATATCTTTTTCGATGTTTTGATAACTGAAATCCGAGAAAAGCCGCTTGGTAACCGCCATAGCCTGTTTCCCGTTTTTCATTAATATTTCAATCCACTGCCGGATGGAATCCTGCATCCGATCAGGTGTTACAACCTGATTGATTAAGCCAAAATCCAATGCCTCCCGTGCGGAAAGAATTCTCCCGCTGAGTAACAATTCTTTTGCTTTACGTTCACCAATTTGGCGGATCAGGAAGGTAGAAACCAGAGCAGCGACAAAACCTATCTTAACCTCCGGATAGCCAAATTTAGCATTTTCCGAAGCAATAATCAAATCACAAACCGAAGCCAAACCGCAACCGCCCGCCAA
>JALWEA010000048.1 GCA_027039465.1 Calditrichia bacterium
GTGCCCGAATCTTTCAATGTATTAATTCGGGAATTGCAGGGATTGGCGCTTAAAGTTCGCCTTGAATAGGCAAAATATGCCTTGAAATTTTGCCTCTCGTGCCGTTAAATCATGGAACGAGAGGCTTTATTTTGCTTTTAAACCGACGGGTTTTTGATTGAAAGCCATCGGGTTTAAAATAGAAGATTAGAATAGGAGTGTAATCTTGAACATTCGTAGAGGTCCAAATAAGTTTCATAAAATTATCATTAGCTTGGCTTCGCCCAATGATATTTTGGAGCAATCCTATGGCGAGGTTACCAAGCCGGAGACGATCAATTATCGCTCCTTTAAGCCTGAAAAAGACGGGCTTTTTTGCGAAAAGATTTTTGGGCCGGTTAAGGATTATGAGTGTCATTGCGGAAAATACAAACGAATTCGCTATAAGGGCATTATTTGTGATCGTTGCGGTGTGGAAGTTACGCAGAAGAAGGTACGCCGCGAACGGATGGGACATATTTCTTTAGCCGTCCCGGTCGTTCACATCTGGTTCTACAAATCATTGCCTTCAAAAATCGGCTATTTGCTGAATATGTCGCCGAAAGACCTGGAAAAGGTCATCTATTATGAAAATTACATTGTCATTAATCCGGGCAAGAGCAATTTAAAATTCAAACAGCTTATTAATGAAGAAGAATATTTTAATCAGTTGGATGCGCACGGCGAGATGAATGAAGAATACGCCGATGATGATCCCAACAAATTCGTGGCTAAAATCGGCGGCGAAGCCATTCATCATTTGTTGAAAATGCTCAACGTTGAAGAATTGGCCGTTGAATTGCGCAAGATTATTAAAACGGAAACTTCGGAGCAGAAAAAACAGGACGCTCTGAAACGCCTGAAAGTGGTTGAAGCGTTCCGTACGCGTGAAAAGAATCTGGAATATCGCAACAAACCCGAATGGATGGTTTTGGATGTTATTCCGGTTATTCCGCCCGAACTGCGTCCGTTGGTACCGTTGGAAGGCGGCCGCTTTGCCACTAGTGATTTGAACGATTTGTATCGTCGTGTTATTATCCGCAATAACCGCTTGAAAAAATTGTTGGAAATCCGCGCACCGGAAGTAATTTTGCGTAATGAAAAACGCATGCTTCAGGAAGCGGTGGATTCTTTATTCGATAATTCCAAACGTACGACGGCCATGCGTTCCGACGGCGATCGTCCCTTGAAATCACTTTCCGATATGTTGAAAGGAAAACAAGGACGTTTCCGCCAGAACTTGCTGGGTAAACGTGTGGATTATTCCGGTCGTTCGGTTATTGTGGTCGGCCCGGAATTGAAATTGCATGAATGCGGTTTGCCCAAAGAAATGGCTATCGAGCTGTTCAAACCGTTCATTATTCGCAAATTGGTGGAACGCCGCTTTGTGAAAACGGTGAAAAGCGCCAAGAAATTGGTGGAACGCAAAGGACCGGAAGTTTGGGATATTTTGGAAGAGATCATCGACGATCATCCCGTAATGCTGAACCGTGCACCGACGTTGCACCGTTTGGGTATTCAGGCTTTTCAGCCGGTTTTGATTGAGGGTAAAGCCATTCAAATTCACCCGCTGGTTTGTGCGGCGTTTAATGCCGACTTTGACGGTGACCAAATGGCTGTGCACATTCCGCTTTCGTATGAAGCGCAGGTGGAAACAAAACTGTTGATGCTTTCCAGCCATAATATTTTGTCACCTTCCAGCGGTGTACCGATTGCCGTGCCGAGTCAGGATATTGTTTTGGGCTGCTACTATTTGACCAAACATGCCCCGGACAGTTTGGGAGAAGGCATGGTATTCTCTTCCCCGCAGGAAGCCGTGATCGCTTACAATAACGGTAAGGTGAATTTGCATGCGGGCATTAAGGTACGTATTAACGGCGAGTTGATCGAAACGACCATGGGCCGTGTGATTTTTAACCAAATCGTACCCGAAGAGATCGGCTTTATTAATGAATTATTGTCGAAAAAGACCATTTCCAATATTATCGGTGTTATTTACCGCAAATTAGGTAATAAGGTAACGGCGGAATTCCTGGATAATCTGAAAGCGCTCGGCTTTTCGTACGCAACGCGTTCCGGTTCTTCCATCGGCTTATACGATATTGTTATTGCGCCGGAAAAGGAAATGTTCGTTAAGGCCGCACAGGAAGAAGTGGATCAGATTCAGGAACTGTACGAACAGGGTATTATTACCGACGGTGAACGCTACAATAAGATTATTGATATTTGGACAAAAGTAACGGCTGATGTGGCGGAAGCCATGTTCCGTCGCTTGAGCAAAGATAAAAACGGATTTAATCCGTTGTACATGATGTCCGATTCGGGCGCTCGTGGTAGTAAAGAGCAAATTCGCCAGTTGGCCGGTATGCGCGGTTTGATGGCCAAGCCGCAAAAATCGTTAACCGGTCAAACGGGTGAAATCATCGAAAACCCGATTACGGCTAACTTTTTCGAAGGCCTTTCGGTGATCGAGTACTTTATCTCCACGCACGGTGCGCGTAAAGGTTTGGCCGATACGGCTCTTAAAACGGCCGATGCCGGTTATCTGACCCGTCGTCTGGTGGATGTTGCCCAGGATGTGATCGTTTCCGAAGTGGATTGCGGTACCATCATGGGGCAGGATATTACGGACTTGAAAGAGGGCGAAGAAATTATTGAACCCTTGGCCGACCGTGTGCTCGGACGTGTGGCTGCGGAAGATATTGTCGACCCGGTCACCAAAGAAGTGATCGCCAAACGCGGTGATTTGATCGACGAGGCGATTGCCGAAAAGATCAATGCTTCTTCGTTGGAAGTGGTACGCGTACGCACCGAGCTGACCTGTGAATCCAAGTACGGCGTTTGCGCCATGTGCTACGGCCGTAACATGGCTACCGGTGATCTGGTTGAAGTCGGTGAAGCGGTGGGTGTTATGGCGGCACAAAGTATCGGTGAACCCGGTACTCAGTTAACGTTGCGTACTTTCCACATCGGTGGTACGGCTTCGCGTATTGCTTCGGAATCGGATATTACGACCAAAGCCGAAGGCAAAGTGAAGTTCATTAACATCCGTACGGTTCTAAATAAGGATAATGAACCGGTAGTAACGGGTCGTAACGGAAAAATTGAAATCATCGATCCGGAAGACAATCGGGTACTGGCCACCTACAATGTGCCTTACGGTTCCACCTTAAAGGTTAAGGACGGCCAGACGGTTAAGAAGATGGATATCCTGTTCAATACCGACCCGTACTCTTCGGTGATTATCACGGAAAACTCCGGTCGTGTTCAGTTTGAGGATATTATTGAAAATGTAACCTTCCGCGAGGAATTGGATGAGCAGACCGGTCGTAAGCAGCGCGTAATCGTGGAATCGAAGAATAAAAACCTGAACCCGCATATTTTCATCGTTGATGAAAACGGGAATAAGGTCAACCAATACTTTGTTCCGGTAAAAGCCTTTTTGCAGGTTAACAACGGTGATGAAGTTCATGCCGGTGACGTATTGGTGAAGATTCCTCGTGAAATCGGTAAAACGCGTGATATTACCGGCGGTTTGCCGCGTGTTGCCGAATTGTTCGAAGCGCGCCAGCCCAAAGAAAAAGCGGTGGTTAGCGAAATCGACGGTTACGTTAAATTCGGAAGCATTAAACGCGGTATTCGCGAAATCATTATCGAATCGGAACTGGAAACCAAGAAGTACAACATTCCGCACGGAATGCACATTCTTGTTCACGAAAATGATTTTGTCCGCGCCGGTGAACGTTTGACCGACGGAGCCATTGCACCGAACGACATCTTGCGCATCCAGGGCCCGGCCAAAGTGCAGGAATATCTGGTGAATGAGATTCAGGAAGTGTACCGTTTGCAGGGTGTGAAAATCAACGACAAGCACATCGGTATTATCGTACGCCAGATGTTGAAGAAGGTGCGTGTGGACGATCCTGGCGATACGAATTTCTTGCCGGGCGATCAGGTTTACAAATACGATTTCTTCGAAGAAAACGCCAAGATTGCCAATAAATTGGTGGTGACGGATCCCGGTGACAGTTTATTCCGCGAAGGTTCGATTACGGACAAGAAAACGGTTGAGCTGATCAATAAGGATTTGCGTAAAGCCAAGAAGAAACCGGTTAAGTTCCGTAAGGCGCAACCGGCTACCTTCAGCCCGATTCTGTTGGGTATTACGCAGGCCGCTTTGACCACCAAGAGTTTTGTTTCGGCCGCTTCTTTCCAGGAAACAACACAAGTCCTGACGGACGCCGCAGTGGCCGGCAAAGAAGACGAACTGATCGGTCTGAAAGAAAACGTAATTATGGGCCATCTGATTCCGGCCGGAACCGGCTTGCGCAAGTATGATGAAGGCTTGCTGGAAGTTGAAGACGAGGAAGAAGAAATTCCGGAAGAAAAAGAGGTGAAACCTATCGAAGTTCCCGAGTTTATTCCCAAGGAGAATAAGGACGAAGGGGAACAAAAAGATAGCGTTTCGGAAGAAGAAAAAGCGGAAAAATAAGTTTGCTATCAAATTAAAAAACTATTAAATTACGAATCTGTAACTTTTTTGGAGGATGTCTTGCCAACGATCAATCAATTGGTTCGTAAGGGACGCAAAGTAGTTGAGAAAAAGACGAAGGCACCGGCGTTAACAGGGTGCCCGCAACGAAGAGGGGTTTGTACGCGTGTGTACACAACAACCCCTAAAAAACCGAATTCAGCATTGCGCAAGGTTGCTCGTGTTCGTTTGACAAACGGGTTTGAAGTTACGGCTTACATCCCGGGTGAAGGACACAATCTTCAGGAGCACTCTATTGTATTGATCAGGGGCGGTCGTGTTAAGGACTTGCCCGGTGTGCGCTACCACATCGTTCGTGGTACGCTCGATACAAGCGGAGTTGAAGATCGTAAACAAGGAAGATCTAAATACGGAACTAAGAAGCCTAAAAATTAACAGGTTTATTTGGAGAGAAAATGCGTAGAAGAAGGCCGCCAAAACGGACTATTTTACCGGATCCTAAATACAAAGACATTGTTGTTGCAAAGTTCATTAACAATTTAATGTATGATGGTAAAAAAAGTGTCGCCGAAAAAACATTTTATTCGGCTCTGGATCTGGTGCAAAAACGGTTAAAAAAAGATCCTTTGGAAGTATTTAAGCAAGCGATGGAAAACGTGGCTCCTATTTTGGAAGTCCGTTCCCGTCGTGTGGGTGGTGCCACCTATCAGGTGCCGGTGGAAGTTCGCGCTTCACGGCGTCAGGCGCTGGCCATCCGCTGGTTGATTAACTACTCAAGAGCGCGCAGTGAGCGCACAATGGCTGAGAAATTGGCTAACGAACTGATAGCTGCCTACAAGAACGAAGGCGCATCGGTTAAGAAACGTGAAGATACTCATAAAATGGCTGAGGCGAACAAAGCGTTCGCACATTTCAGGTGGTAGGAGTGATTTCCCGAAATGGCTAAAAAAGCAATTGATAAATCTAAAATACGAAACATCGGGATTATGGCGCATATCGACGCGGGTAAAACCACGACGACGGAGCGCATTCTGTTCTATTCCGGCCGTGTGCA
>JALWEA010000049.1 GCA_027039465.1 Calditrichia bacterium
GGGTGGGTTTCAAGGACAATCATGTCACTGCCTTAATAATCCATGGCGTTAGCCATGGTTCCCGGCCTACTATTGACATATTCGGCTCGTAATTGCAGTATTTCAACCCATCCCCACCCCTTCCCTACTACCGTATGGAAGGGTGCCCAATTAGCCGAGCTGACTTGGTGAATTGACGAATTGAAGTGATTGTTCGCCCATCGGAACACAAAATTGTGGCCAAATGCCAAGTGACTGAGGTAGGACGAAAAATTTCCTTACGTCCTTTGCTGCTCTGGAGGAGATTGCTTCACTCGTTCCTCGTTCGCAATGACAGTCTTTAACGAATAACGATTTCCACCATTAAACCATTCAACAATTCAACCAAAATCCGATTACCGAATATACGGATAACGGATACACGGTTAACGATTCCCATTTAACCATTCAACCCATCCACCCTTAACCCTTAACTCTTAACCATCTCCCTCACGCCGGTTCCCGTTTAATCAGTCGGTCTGCGGCAATACCCACGCCAATGGTGACTGTCGTTCCGATGAGTACGTACCATGTCCAGTGCACAAACGGCGGACGTCCGAGAATAATCGGCACCACGCTTACCCCGAGCATGGCTACCAGACCGGTTGCAAATCCGATAATGGCCGGTGTTTCGCGTACGCCTTTGGAGAACAGCCCCAACAAAAACACGCCCAACAATCCGCCGTAGGTAATGGAAGCAATGCCAAGGGCAATTTCCACCACCGATTTACTCATGGTAATGAACAGAAAAGCGACGGAAATTAAAATAACCGCAGCGACTATGGTAAAAATTCTGGAAATCAATACTTCCTGCTTGTCGTTCATTTCTTTTTTGAAAATGGGTTTGAATAAATCCAGCATGGCCGAACCGGACAGGGAACTCATGGAACCGGCCAACGTGGACATGGCCGCTGCAAACAGTCCGGCCACAATAATGCCTTTAACACCAATGGGTAAATTATGGATGATAAAGTAAGGGAAGATTTCATCCGGTTTATGAAAAGGAGCCGCAGGATTGCTAATACTGATGCCGTGGTAAAAAGCGTAAAGCAAAAGGCCGACCACCAAAAACAGGGCAAACTGAAACATCACCAGCAAAGCGCTGGTAACAATGGCCTTTTGGCTGTCACGCAGGGTTTTGGTGGAAAGCAGGCGTTGCACGATGAGCTGGTCGGTGCCGTGCGAAGCCATGGAAAGGAAAGTACCTCCGACTAGTGCACCCAAAAACGTGTACGGCTTTCTGAAAAACTCACCGATGGAGTGCCCGAAATCGAAATTAAAAACTTGCCATTTGGCGGCCGGAATGGTGAAATCGGTCGGCAAATGACGCCACAAAATAAACAGAGCAATAAAGGCCCCGCCCAAATAAATGGTCATCTGCAAAACATCCGTCCAAATCACGCCTTTCATTCCGCCGGTGTAGGTGTAAATCAAAGAAACCAAAGCAATGACAATAATGGAGGCGAAATAAATCTGGAAATTACTCCAGTCGGCAAACCAGGGAGAAGCTTTTAAAATAATCGCCAGCGGAATGGCCGTTGCAAACAGACGCACCCCGTCCGCGGCAATACGGGTAAAAAGGAAGACGACGGAAGCAAAGCGCTGAGTCCGGTAACCGAAACGTTCTCCGAGAAAGGCATAAGCCGTTTGAATTTTCCCGGCTTTATAGGCAGGCAGGAAAAAAATCGCAACTAAAATTCTGGCGACCAAGTAGCCGAAGGTCAGCTGCAGAAACGTCAAATTGGTCAAATAGGCTACGCCCGGAACGCTGATAAAAGTCAGGCTACTCGTTTCAGCCGCTACAATGGAAAAGGCCACCGCCCACCACGGGACACTAGTGCCGCCTAGGAAATAATCTTTAACCGTCCTTTGTTTACCGCCGGAAAACGACCCGATTAAGGCAACCAGAATCAGATAACCGACAATAATGATCCCGTCAACAATCGAAATGCCCATCACTGCTCCAGAAATTTTTACAACTTTTTGTTTGTTCTAATAATTTACGTAATTTTGACGATATAAAAAAAGACGGTTTTCCTAAAAAACAGGTACTAACATTGAGTAAAGAAATTAAAACGGCACTGATTGTTGATGATGAGACTTATATTCGGGAAGTCATTTCCGAAGTATTGGAAATGTGGGACATTGATTCCATCGAGGCGGAAGACGGCCCGACAGCCATACGTTTATCCAACGAACATAAAAATAAAATCGATATCGTTTTCTTGGATTTGAATTTGCCACAGATGTCCGGAACGGAAATTTACCAAAAAATAAACGGCATTATTGAACAGAATCCGTTATTTGTTTTCATTTCCGGTTATGATGAAGAAAGCGTAAAAAGCGAATTGCCCCAATCCGGCCGCTTTGTTTTTCTTAAAAAACCTTTCACCATTACTTCCATCCAGAAAATCATCGAGCAATTTTCACAAAATTAATTTTGGGGGAATTCAATAGCGCCCGCCCTGTTTTTACGGATTTTCCCACAGCCGCAATTGAATACCCATCAAAATTTCCAATTGATCCAATTGATCGTACCCTTTCCCCGTTTTTCCTGCAAAGAAATGACTGGTTAGGGCGCTTAATGAAAAGATGAGATTTTTTCGCATTTTGTAATCAATCCCTGCGGAAGTAAAAAAGACATCTTCAAAGTTCTTTTGGCCGTTCAGATAATTGCCCGATGTAAAACCACCCAAACGTAAACCGATTTTTTTTGCGGGTTGAAAATGCAATCCGGCAGCTACTTCCAAACGGTTATCCATGGTACTTTGCACGGCTTTCCAATTTTGATATTGAATTTTGAAGGAAAGACTCAGGTGATTTAACGGTTTCCAATAAATGCCAGCGGCCAATGACGAGGGGAAACGCAAAGTTCTCGAGGTACCCAAATAGAACTTCATCATGAGTTCCGGTTCGTATTGCACATTGTAATCGATCGAATGCAAATAATAATAGGTTACGGCCAGGGCAACTCGTTCGGACGGTTGGTAAAGTAATCCCGCTTTAAAATCAAAACCGATGCCGGAGCCGGAAGCATACTTTTTTTCATCCGTATTCGTTTCTGCGTAAGCTAACAACAAACCGGCCTGCACCCCAGCACTCAACTTTTCACCGAGCAAACGATTTACCCCCATGAACAAAGCGCTGACCCGTTGCGCAATAGCCAAATCGACGTACGCATCGCTTTGCTCCGGCAAAGGCACAAGAGAACGGCTAACATGATTCTTTACATTGTAAACCTCCCGGTAACCGCCTTGAAACATCCACTTGCCGTAACGGCTGACGCCTAATACATAATTGGGAATAACCAACTGACCATTATCCGCTGTTGAATCGGTGGCGTATTGCAGTTGTGCGCTAAGGCGTTGCAGTCCCCCGCCGATAATCAGGTGCTTGGCCTGCATCCTCCAGGCGGGATTGTAAAGCAATGCTTCCGCATTATTTGGATCGGCAATGCCCGCACCACCCGAGGCCCAAAAAGCGGCACCTAAATGTACAAAGCCCGAAGCCCAAACTTTATCCGTTTGGTGCGACTGTGATCCGTCGTCGGCAAAAAGAAGACTTGTAATGCCTAACAAGACGCAAAAAACCAAAATTAATTTTTGCATGAGAATACCTCCGTTGCTTGCCATTTGCGGCTCAGGTAAATTAAAATTTTTTCACGTAAAAAAGGAATGCAAAATTTATTCCGTTAATTTAATTTAACGATAAACCTTTGCGTGCTCAAAATATTTTTGATATGCTTTCAGGAATGGGGAATAAAAAATATCAACAAAAAACACAAAATGTGTTAATACCGTTTACAGCTTTTTGCAAGATATCAAATTTTTAATTGCTTTTGCGTAGGACTGGATATTGAAAAGCGAACATATTATATTAACCACAGTTTTGTTAATAAAAATCTTTTTAAAGGAGGAAACGCGACATGGAGTACACCTACAAAGACTTGAAACACAAAACGGTTGCCGAACTCAGAGAAATTGCTGCCGGGTTGGGAGACGCCCTGAAGGGTTACACGCAAATGAACAAGGAACATCTCTTGGAAGCCATTTGCAAAGAACTCAATATTGATATGCACGAACATCATGCGGCCAAATTGGAAAACAAAGGAAAGATCAAAAACAAAATTAAATTATTAAAACGCGATCGCGACAAGGCCATTGAAAATAAAGATTACGTGCAATTAAAAAAGGTGCGTAAAGAAATCAAAAAGCTTAAAAACCAATTGCGCAAAGCATTGGCCTAAAACAAGCTTCGGCTGCAAAGCGCCCTGCACTTACGGGGCGTTTTTTGTTTTTACACCATGCCCAAGCGTAAAAAGAAGGCGGGTTAAAACCCGCCTTCTTGCAAATCTTAAAAATCTCAAAAAAATTATTGAGATATTACCACTTTCCGGTTTGAATATATTCATCAATCGCCGCCGCCGCTTTACGTCCGGCGCCCATGGCCAAAATAACCGTTGCCCCTCCGGTTACAATATCACCGCCGGCAAACACGCCTTTTTTAGAGGTCTTCATGGTTTCCGGATCAACCACGATCGTGTTGCGTTTGCTGACTTCAATTTCCGGGGTGGTTTTCATAATCAACGGATTCGGCCCGTTGCCGATAGCCACAATGGCCACATCCATATCCATGGTAAAATTGGAACCTTCAATGGGAATCGGCCGCCGTCTGCCCGAAGCATCCGGCTCACCTAATTCCATTTTGATCAATTCAACCGCTTTCAACCAACCTTCGTCGTCGCCAATCAAACGCACGGGATTGGTCAGCAACATGAATTGCACGCCTTCTTCTTTGGCGTGTTTTACCTCTTCCACACGGGCCGGCATTTCTTTTTCCGACCGACGATAAATGATGTAGGCATTTTTTGCGCCCAAGCGTAACGCCGTACGCACGGCATCCATGGCTGTGTTACCGCCGCCGAAAACGGCCACATTTTTACCATGCAAATCCAAAATCGGCGAGTCATATTCCGGAAACTTGTAGGCTTTCATTAAATTCACGCGCGTTAAAAATTCGTTTGCAGAATACACACCGTCCAAATTTTCACCTTCGATACCTAAAAACCAGGGAAGTCCGGCGCCTACACCCAGGAACACCGCATCGAAACCTTCTTCTTCAAAAAGCTCGTCAATGGTGTACAAACGCCCGATAATGGTGTCCGTCTGAAATTTTACGCCCATTTTTTTCAGACCGTCGATCTCGGTACGCACAATATCTTTGGGTAAACGAAATTCGGGAATGCCGTAAACCAACACACCGCCCAATTCGTGCAGGGCTTCGAAAACCGTTACATCATAGCCTTTGGCGCACAAATCTTTGGCACAGCTCAATCCGGCCGGACCGCTGCCCACAATAGCCACCTTTTTGCCATTGGATTTTTTCACCTCGGGAATTTCAATTTTCCCTGAATTGCGTTCGTAATCGGCCACAAAACGCTCCAGGTGACCAATGGCTACCGGTTCGCCACGCTTGGCAACCACGCAGGATTCTTCGCATTGCTCTTCCTGCGGGCAAACGCGACCGCAAATAGCCGGCAAGGCATTGTCTTCCTTAATTTTTTTAACGGCACCTAAAAAGTCACCTTCCGCAATCAGTCCGATAAAATCTTTTATTTGAATGTGAACCGGACATCCTTCCACACAAGTGGGCTTGGGACATTGCAAACAGCGATCCGCTTCGGCCATGGCCAATTGGGCCGTGTAACCTAAATTCACTTCATTAAAGTTATGGCTCCGTTCCATCGGATCTTGTTCAATCATCGGATGCCGGGGAATTTTCAACCGTTCTTTAGGAGTTAATTTACTCATGATTTTCTTCCTGCGCCTTTTTATTTTTCTTCTTTCATTTCCTTAATTTGCTTTTCCAACCGACAATGCTCTTCGAACCGTTTTAAGGCTTCCTGCTCATATTCGCGATAGGTTCGATTCCGATCGGCTAAATTTTTAAAGTCAACCGCGTGCGCGTCAAATTCCGGACCGTCCACACAGGCAAACTTCGGCTTCCCGTTAATCAACACACGGCAACCGCCGCACATTCCGGTTCCGTCAATCATAATGGGATTCAGACTAACAACTGTTTTAATGCCATAAGGCCGCGTTACATCGGCAACCGCTTTCATCATGGGAATCGGGCCGATGGCCAGAACAAAATCGAGCTTTTTACCTTCATCGATTAATTGTTGCAGTTTTTGCGTCACAAAACCGTGGAATCCGTAAGAGCCGTCATCGGTAGTAATGTAAGCTTCGTCGCTCACCGATTTCATTTCGTCTTCCAGAATCACCAAATCTTTACTGCGCGCTCCGTTAATGGTAATGACGTAATTTCCCGCTTCTTTCAAAGCCACGGCCGTGGGATAAGCAATGGCCGTACCCACACCGCCGCCGATACTCACGGCCGTACCAAAATTTTCGATGTGCGATGGCTGTCCCAAAGGCCCGACCACATCCAAAATGGAATCACCGGCTTCCTTCATATTTAATTCTTTGGTGGTTTTGCCCACGCCCTGAACAATAATTGTGATCGTACCTTTTTCAACGTTTGAATCGGCAATGGTTAACGGAATACGTTCGCCGTATTCATCAATACGAATTATCACAAACTGACCGGCCTTGCGTTTTTTGGCAATGCGCGGCGCTTCAATCTCAAATTTTTTAATGTTTTCCGCCAGAAATCGGGCATCAACTATTTTAAACATAACGGCTTCCTGCTCTTTTACATTTGACTTCGATATTTCGTTAATTGTAAAGTTAATAAAACGTACCGCTTAAAACAACCACATTTCATGAATTTCAAAACAGTGTTTAATTGTTTGTTTACAGAGAAATTACACGGAATTTCCCTGTAAGATTTATTACAACTTTGTGAAAGTATATTACAAATTATTCAATTTTAATGCAAAGGGAATTAAATGAAAAAAGTTTCGGTTCGGTTAGAAAACTTTGAGAAAACAATAGGCGTTTTTAATGCTTTCAAATTAAGGATTGATATCTTTGGACAAAAGATAAGTCTGAATCATGCTTGCATTATTCCGCTAAAAACGACTTTGGCTTTTTCGCTTTACAACCGTACAAACATTTTACCGGCCATTTGGCGAATTAGCCCCATGAGTTCAAGCGTGAGCAAACTGCTTAATGTTTCACCTGGAGAAAGTCCGGTTTTAATGGCAATCTGATCCACATGCAACGGATCACCCGAAAGAACATCGTAAATCTTTTTGGCGGAACCTTCCAACTTTGGTTCGGGACGGGTAGCACGTTCACGTTGCAGTTGGATTTGCGGCGCCAAAACATCAATGATCTCTTCCGGATGTTCCACCAAGAGCGCCCCTTCTTTAATCAATTTATGACAGCCCGCACTTTTGGGCGTAAGCATGGAAGCCGGAACGGCAAAAACTTCACGATTTTGATCATTGGCGTACATGGCGGTCAATAAAGCCCCGCTTTTGGCGCCGGCTTCGGTTACCAATACGCCAACACTAATACCGCTGATAATGCGATTCCGTTTGGGAAAGTTCATGGCATCCGGACGGGTTCCCATGGGGTATTCTGTGAGAATAAGGCCATGCTCCGTCATTTGTTCGAACAGTTGTTTGTTTTCGGGAGGGTAGAGCACATCCAATCCGTTGCCCAAAACCGCAATGGTAAAGGCATTATTTTGCAACGCCGTTCTGTGGGCAATGGAATCGACACCGCGGGCAAAACCGCTAATAATGCCAAAATGATTCTGCGCCAAAACCCGCACGAATTTTTCCGTAACCAACTTACCGTAATTCGAAGGTACGCGCGTGCCGACAACAGCAATGGCCGGGGTTTCCAAGGCTTCTAATTTTCCTTTGAAAAACAGAAAAGCCGGCGGATCGTAAATGCGTTTCAAAGAGTCGGGATAATCATCGTCCCAATAACTTAAGACTTGTACATCATATTCTTTGATTTTTTGCAATTGCGTTCGAACAAATTCTTTATCCGGGCCTGCTTTGATGCGTTCGGCCGTTTTGCGGTCAATCCCTTCGATGCCGATCAGTTGCCGATACCCGGCTTCCATTACCGCTTCGGGAGAGCCCAAAACGGAAATCAATTTACGTAAGCGCGTGGGACCAACCAAAGGTATGGACGACAATTCAAGTAAGGCTTCCAATGAAAATCGGCTCATTCGTATTCTTCTTTTAAGGATGCTTGCTCAACCAATTGAAAAAATGAATCTTTCAGTTCGTTCAAATGATCGCCGCGCACGGCGGAAATCGGCAATACTGTTAAATCCTTTTCAAAAGAAGGCAAACCGTCGTCTTCATTAATCAAATCGATTTTGGTTAACACAATCATGAAGGGCTTTTGTACCAATTGCTCGCTGTACGCTTTTAATTCATGGTACAAAGTCTGAAATGTCTTTTCGGGATTCGGATCGGTGCTGTCGATCAGGTAAGCCAAAGCCCGGGTACGTTCAATGTGCTTTAAAAACTGATGCCCCAAACCTTTGCCCGTGTGGGCGCCTTCGATTAAACCCGGAATATCGGCCACAACAAAATTCCTGAAATCCCGATAAGCAACAATACCCAAATTCGGTTCAAGGGTTGTGAAAGGATAATCCGCAATTTTGGGCCGTGCTTTGGAAATTCTGGAAAGCAAAGTGGATTTTCCGGCATTGGGTAAACCGACCAACCCGATATCGGCAATAAGCTTAAGTTCCAATTCTATCCAGCGCTCTTCTCCCGGCTGTCCTGGTTCCCATTCTCTAGGACTACGGTGGGTGGGTGTGGCAAAACGGGCATTCCCGCGGCCGCCACGTCCGCCTTTTGCTACCACCAAACGCTGACCATGCTCGATAATATCGCCCAATATTTCACCGGATTCGGCATCCTTTACCAAAGTTCCCAAAGGCACCTGCAGGACAATACTTTCGCCTTTTTTCCCGTGCTTATTATCACCCATGCCGTGTTGCCCGCGTTTGGCTTTGTACAACTTGTGGTACGAATAATCCTGCAAAGTGCGCAGGTTCTGATTACCTTCCAAAATAATACTGCCGCCGTGGCCTCCATCGCCGCCGTCCGGGCCTCCCTTGGGAACAAACTTTTCACGATGGAAACTCATGCAGCCGCTTCCGCCGTGACCGGCAATCACATGTATTTTTACATAATCGATAAACATCTTTTTATGCTCACATTCTTTGATTTTTTAACGTTAAGATTTGGAGAGTTTAACCGTTTTGGCCGTTTTGAGTTCCGTGGCCGAACAGCATTAACTTTAAAGCATTCAAACGACTTCAATCGCTTCCACTCAAACAAGCGGCTAAAACGTTTTTTGAATTAATGAATACTTCCGGAAACACCAAAACGGTGAATGCTGCCAAGGTCTTGCAAATTGGAATAGGCATAGTCAAAACGGAACGATTTCCAGTAAATGGCCAGTCCGCCGGATACGCCGCCGAAATTCCCCTGCGAGGTTGATCCGGTTTCCAAATCCTGATGCAAGGTGTGATTATAGCCCAGGCGCAATCGTAAATGTTTGCTCAGTGTTAATTCCCCTCCGGCGGAGAACCGTTTAAAGCGGTCGTACCATTCTTTCGAATCCTGATTCAAGCCGCGCAACATCACACTGACTTCCAGCGGCAAATGGGCCAATTTTTTACTAACGCCGATATTTAGCATATTGGGCAACGGCTCTTTAACATTTCCGTATTTTTTGACATTCCAGCCGGTATTCAGCAGCGTGACCGCAAAATACAAATCCTTTTCAAACGGTGCGGCATATTGCAGGCCGAAATCAAAAGCAATAGCCTGAGCCGAATATTTTTCAATTTGCGAGAAGGCATATTTGGCGCTTACCCCATAAGAGAAATGGCTGTCCAAATTTCCGGCCTGCGTTAAGGTTAAGGCAAAATCATGGGCAGAAAACGATTCTCCGGTAGGCACGGCATACTGATCGGTTGCCTCAAAATTGCCGTAGTCCATGTAAGTAACCGCCACAGCCACGCGATGCAAATAGGGTGCGTTAAAACTGTAAGCGGCCTGCCCGCCATTGATATCCAAAAGATAATTGGTGTAATTAAAGAAAAAACGCTTGCCGTCAACGCTGACCAATCCGGCAGGATTGATATTAATCGTATTTAAATCACCCCGCATGGTCATAAAGGCCGAACCCATTGCCGCCGAACGCGGTGAAAAATCGGTGCTTAAAAAAGAAAATCCCGAAGTTAAACCGGCAAAAGCCGTAGGAACATTGATCATTATCATCAACAGAACCGCTAATCCGATCTTTGCACCTGCCTGCCGGTGGGAAAACGTACCTTTTGTAAAAGAAATTATTTTATTCAGCATGAACCACCTCGTTCAAATTTTGTAATAACGGTGAAGACGATTTTTCAATCAGAAAGCGGTCAAAATCGACGCGCTCCACTTTCGGTAATTGTTTGCCTAAAAAAATCGACCCGATGCGCGAAAAAGCTTCCGGACTGTCGCTCACAAAATATTGATCTTCGCTTTGTTTGACTTTCGGATTCAACAAATCCAAATCCTTTAATATCTTTTGTACGGCTTTGGCCGTTTCTTTACCGGAATCGATCAGTTTTACCTGCGGGCCGACAATGCGTTGAATAACCGGTTCGAGTAACGGATAATGCGTACACCCTAAGATGATGGTATCGACCCCGGCTTCCATTAAAGGCTTCAAATACTTTTTCAGAGTCAGCACGGTAACTTCGCCGTCAAGCCAGCCTTCCTCCACCAAAGGCACCAGCAAAGGGCAAGGCTGTCCCAAAACTTCGGCTTCAGGCATTCGGTTCAGAATGGCCTGCGTATACGATCCGCTGCCAATTGTAGCCGAGGTGCCGATTACGCCAATTTTCTTGTTTTTGGTTTCTTTTACCGCGGCTATGGCTCCGGGCTCCACCACACCGACAACGGGAATATCGAGACGATTCTGCAAAATCGGTAATGCGGAAGAAGAAGCCGTGTTACAGGCCACGACCAAAAGCTTGATGTCAAATTCCAGCAAAAAGAGAGCGTCTTCCATGGCAAAACGCTGAATCAACCATTTTGATTTCGTTCCGTAGGGAATGCGCGCGGTATCTCCGAAATAGACCAAATGTTCATTGGGCAAAATACGCTGTAATTGTTTAACCACGGTTAAACCGCCCAATCCCGAATCAAAAACTCCGATCGGCTGTTCGTTTTCGTTTTTCATAATGCGCTTTCAAAGTCCTTTTTGAATTTAATAATGCCGTCACAAATGCCCAGCGCCACCTTAGCCTGCGTCGACTTGCTGCGCAGGAGCCGCGCTTCATGCTTGTTGGAAATAAATCCCGTCTCCACCAAAACATTTGGCATGGTAGCATTGACCATCACATAAAACGGCCCCTGCTTCACTCCGCGATCTTTCATCCCCTCGGAACGCAGACGGTTTCGGAGCGAACGTTGTACAATGGTCGCCAAATACTGGCTGTATTTAATAAAGGCATTCTGTGCCATTGTTGCAAGTACAAAATTAATCCCTTGATATCTTTTTTTGTCTTCGGATGTTTCAAATTCAATAGACTTGTTTTCCAGCAGAACCGTTTTACTGGCTTTGGCGTTTTTATCGGCGCTCAAAAAGTAGGTCTCAAAGCCGTTAACCGAGTGCCTGGGATTTGAATTGCAATGAATGCTGACAAATAATTTGCCGTTATTCTGATTGGCAAATTGCGTGCGTTGCCATAAAGGAATAAAAACATCCGTTTTTCGCGTGAACAAAATTTTGACATCAGGCAATCTCTTTTTAAGATATTCACCGAGTTTTAAAGCAATCTTCAGAACAATATCTTTTTCTTTTAAATGATAGTAACCCAATGCACCCGGGTCTTTTCCGCCGTGGCCTGGATCGATGACAATGGTGTCAATCATCCAGGCGGATTTTTGATTTTCAAGTTCATCGTTTACATTATCGGCCGGTTGTTCTTCCTGTGTATCGTTTTGCGCGATTTCCTTAAAACGCAACGTTAGCAAAACCTGACTCAAATCCGGATTGTAAATAGCTTCATAATCATGAGGAATTTTTTTCAGTCGGAAACCGATGGAGAGCAATCGGGCAAACTGCACGGCACGCATTTCGGCCACCACTGGATCTTTTAATTTTTTGGTAAAGGTTTTGGCGTTTCCCTTCCCCCCGATCAATTCCAAATAAAGCCAACCGTTGACCAAACGCGTATTTATTTTACCGGCCGGGAACGGTTTGGTTGTGTTCAATGCGATAAGCGTTCCGTTGGCCTTTTGCTCGATCGAAACAGAAAGAACATTTGTGCTTTTTGCTCCAAAACGAATTTGCGGTACATTGGGCAAATATTCCAAATGAAGTTCCGTGAAATCATTTACAACCTGACAAAATTCTCGAACCGGCACCCAAACGGAACCTTCGTTCCACACGGGCTGATTCAATATTTGAATGATTTGATCATTGACCACCACAAAAGGATTGTCGGCGGTGAACTTCAGTTTGATCTCGCCGATTTTGAGAACCGATTTCTTGCGCGTATTATTGGTAAAAATTCCGTAATTGCCAAGATTGGCAAAATCATCCAAATTCAGGTAATAGGCTTTACCGGCCATCAACGCCGTCAAATCCGTTTTTTTGCCGTCGGCCAAAACGATTTTCAAAAAATGTTTGTATTTTGTTTGAGCTTTTAACGTTTTCAACGGACGAAACAAAAAAAGCACTAACGAATAAAAGAAATCCTTAACGAATTCCCGACGAAACATAGCGACCCCTGTTCAATCCTTTGGTCTGCACTTCTTATTGATCAAAATTAAACGAATCTTACTGCAATCCCAAAATAATTTTTTGATTTATTTGAAACCTTTGAAAAATTAATTCGCGATCTTTAACTCACCCCCTTGTTCCCCCTCTTTTCTTCGAAGAGATGGGGACGTAATCCGGTGATCAACATGGACTTAGCCATGATTAGTGGTGAGTGGAAATCAGCACTGAATATTTAAATTTTAAGAAAATCCTTTAATCGCGACATTTTTTCAAAGGATTCTTGATTTAAAATTAAATTCCTTTTCCCATAACTTATTGAAATTATGGAAATATGCCTATTAATTCAAACGTTTTTACGCCTCAACGGATTCATTTTTGAGTGAATTTAAAGCGTGAGTACAAGAAGGTTTTTACGACTGCCGGGAACGGGTAACTTGAAGTTGGCAGTTGGGTAAATGGTTAAGGGTTAAGCGTTATCCGTATATTCGTTAATCGTAGAAGGTTAAATAGTTAATTAGTTAAATTGTTGAATGGGGGAATGGGAATGGTTATTTGTTAAATGGTAGTTGGCGTTTGGGAACCTCTGCTTCATTCTGACAAGTTCCCAATTCCCAGTTCCAAGTTACCAGTTCCCAGTTCCTAATCTCAGGTGGAATCGTATTGAAGGACGGATAGGCCCCTCATTGAACAAACAATGGCTTCCGAATAACGAATAACGCATACACGAATAACGATAATCCCAGTTCCAAGTTACTCAATCCGAGTTCCTGGAGCTCTCTAATCTTTTATCCTTTTTCCTTTTTCATTTTTCATTTGTCTTTTGTCCTTTGTCTTTTGTCATTCCTTTGCCTTCCAAACCGGCAAAACCAGATGGCTCGGGTACTGCGGTGAAAAATAAATCCTGATGTTTGCTTTGCGAAAATCTTCGTCTTTGGCATGATAAATATCTTCAAACCGTTGCGGATTACGGTCAAACAAGGGAAACCAACTGCTTTGTACTTGCACCATAATGCGATGTCCCGGTAAGAAGGTGTGAAAAATATCCTGCATGGTCATGTTAATCGGCGTTACCTTGCCAGGCACGAGGGGTTGCGGATGCGAATAATCGTTGCGGAATTTGGCGCGCATGATATCTCCCCGAATTAATTCCTGATAACCGCCCATGCGCACTCCGCACGGATTGGGTTTGAAATCTTTGGCTGTGTCGGGCCAAACGTCGATCAACTTGACTACAAAATCGGCATCGGTGCCGGTGACGGAAGCAAACAAACGCACGTCGATCGGGCCAGCCAAAGTTAGCGAATCGGTAAGTGTCGGCGTTTCAAAGGTTAGTACGTCGGGTCGTCTGAAGGTAAAGCGCTGGTCTTCGATCATAAACGTTCGCCCCCACCGGTTGGTTATTTTATCGGTAAAAGGCACGGGACGGGTCGGATTGCTAATGTATTCCGCAAAAAAAGTTTCCGAAGATTGAGGCGGGTCAAATTGCAAATTTGCTCCGGGCGCGAAATAAAGATCGGTATTTTGATAATCAAGCGGCCAGCGGGTAAAACGGTGCCAACGCAAGGCGCCGGTATCAAAGCAGAGCGCCTCGGTGGGACGGTAACCCGACTTATTCTTTAAATAGTACATGAAAAACGGAAAAAGCACCGAATCCTGAAAGAAAACGCTGGTGTTAGCCCCGAAATGAATATCACCCAAATGATCCCCTTTGGAGCGCTCCCAGCCGCCGTGTGACCAAGGCCCCATGACAAGGCGATTTACCGAGCCAGGGCTCTGTTTCTCGATGGCTTTGTAGGTGTTCAGTGTACCGTACAGATCTTCGGCATCAAACCAGCCGCCGACCACTAACACCGCCGGAGTGATGTGTTTGAAATGGGGTAAAATATTGCGCGCTTTCCAAAACGCATCGTAGGTACCGTGGGCCATGATGCTATCCCAAAAGGCGATTTTATGATGAAAATATTTGGTGTTGGCATTGGGCAGGGCGCCCATGTCCAGAAAAAAGCGGTAACCGTCCGGCGGCATTTTTACGATCGATCGATTCCATCGATTGACGGGTTCGGGTCTAGGTACGCCGAATACGGAAAAGAAATCAAAGGCCAAAGTCAGGGCAAAAGCACCGTTATGATGCACGTCATCACCGATAAACCAGTTGGCGATGGGCGCCTGAGGCGAAGCGGCTTTTAATGCCGGATGCGCGTCAATAACGGACATGGATGTGTAGAATCCGGGATAGGAAATACCCCAAACGCCAACGCGGCCGTTGTTATGCGGAATATTGTGGATCAACCAGTCAATGGTATCGTAACTATCGGTCGTTTCGTCGATTTGGCCTGGTTTTTTATGGGGAATGTAAGGCCGCATGTTTTTGTAAGTTCCTTCGGACATAAAGCGTCCGCGCACATCCTGATAGACAAAAATAAAGCCTTCTTCTTCGAAGCGACGGGAAGGGCCGAGCCGACGCTTATATTTATCGGCACCGTAAGGGCCAACGCTGTAGGGTGTACGCTGCATTAAAATCGGATAGGTTTTATTAGTGTCTTTGGGTATGTAAACCGAAGTAAACAAGCGCACGCCGTCGCGCATGGGAATGTAGACTTCTTTTTTGGTATAATGAGCTTTTACATCAAAAGGTGTTTGTTGGGCGAACAATAAAGTCAAAAAAATTAAAAGCATAAAAAAAGAAACAATGCCGCGCATGGTCGATTCCTTTGTTTTTTATTGTATCGTTACCATTTAATAAAAAATTTCAAACGGAGCAAGAAAAAGGGCAGCGGTTCGAAAAACAGGATGTGCCGAACCTAATTAAAGGTTCTCAAATTAAATTTGCATTTTTTGGAGAATTTCTTCTTATTTTTTATTAAATTGAATTGTAATTACCCGTTTTGGTGTTTGAAAATTAAATTAAGGGAATTCCATGAAAGCCAACCCGAAAGATTACCGAGTAGACGCCCTATCCAAGTTACGCGCCGAAGCGCGCTACATTCGTGACGAGCATATTCAGGGACTTTGGTATGGCGCCACCTTACGCAGCCCGCACCCCAGAGCACGGATTATTTCCATTGAATTCGATTCTCAATTTGACTGGCAAAGCGTGACGGTTGTTACGGCCAAAGACGTGCCCAATAATTACGTGGCCATTATCGAAAAAGATATGCCGGTTTTAGCCGAGACAATAGTCAATTACGTTGGGGAGCCGGTGGCTCTGGTTGCTGCACAAACCCAGGAACTGGCCAAAGAAGCTTTGCAGCACATTTTTGTAAAATACGAACCCCTGCCGTTCATTGACGATCCGCTGGTTGCCGAGCAGAGTGATATTAAACTGTATGGTAATGACAATGTTTTCAAGCACATTCATATCGAACGCGGTGATTTGAACAAAGCGCAAAAAGAAGCTTACCATACGGTTGAATTGGAAACCGCCACCGGGTTTCAGGAGCATGTTTATCTGGAGCCCCAAGGCATGATTGCCATTCCGGAAGGTAATAAAATTACAATTAAAGGTTCCATGCAATGTCCCTATTACATCAAAGATTCGTTAACCGAGGTCTTCGGGGGGCAAAAAAAGATCACCGTTATTCATGCCACCACGGGCGGCGCTTTTGGCGGTAAGGAAGATTTTCCGTCTCTCCTGGCGGCGCATGTTGCCATGTTGGCTTACAAATCCGGGCGTCCGGTGGCCATTTTCTACGACCGCAACGAAGATATTCAATTTACGACCAAACGTCATCCTTCTTTTAGCCGCAATAAATTGTACGTAAGTAAAGACGGACACATTTTGGGCGCGGACATCACGATTTATTTGGACAGCGGCGCTTATTGCACTTTATCTCCGGTTGTTTTGGCTAGAACCGCTTTAACCGTTACCGGCTGCTATTACATCCCTAATGTGCGCATTATTGCCAAGGCAGTAGCCACGAACACGGTACCCAGCGGGGCTTTCAGAGGATTCGGCGGCCCGCAGGGGGTATTTACCATGGAAATGGTCATGGAAGAATTGGCCCGCCAGGTAAACATGCGGCCGGATGAAATTCGGGCCGTAAACCTTATCGATCAGGGTCAAACAACGGCAACCGGGCAGGTGCTGCGCTACAGCGTTTCCAACAAACAAACCTTTGAAGATGTTTTGCAGCGCAGCGATTACATTCAAAAATATCAGAAATACAAAACTTTGAATGCTCCGATTTTGGATCGCTTGCTGCAAGGCAAATATCCCAAACAACATGCGGATGATGTGCTAAGAGGCATCGGTATTTCCGTGTTTTTGCACGGTGCGGGTTTTACCGGCGGCGGTGAGAATCGCATTCAGGGGCAAATCCGTATTGAAATCAATAAGGACGGTTCACCGGTACTTTTTACGGCCCAGACCGAAATGGGGCAGGGCCAGCAAACCGCTTTCCGCAACATTTTGGCCGAAGCGTTGCACATTGATCGCGAGCAGGTGGTTTTGGCGGAAGTGAACACGGATTTAGTTCCGAATTCCGGGCCGACCGTGGCTTCCCGTTCCACGATGGTGGTGGGTAGTTTGATCAGCGATTTGGGGCAGGAAATCATTCAAACTTTGACCGAACGCCTGCAAAAAGAGTACGGCATTCCGTTCGAGTACCGTTTGGGCTATTTTTACGGAGATGACAAGATTTTGCCTTTTCATGAAGTCGCCCGAAAATTCACTGGTTTGACATTTGAAAAGAAATACCACCATCCCGAGTTCATTAAATTCGATGAAAAGAACTGGAAGGGCGACGCCTATCCGGTCTATTCCTGGGCTGCCTCCGTGGCCGAGACGGAAGTCGATCCCATCACCTTTGCCATCAAGGTTACGCGCTATTACACCACGCAGGAAATCGGCAAAGCCATTAATTACGATCAGTCCGTTGCCCAAATTCAAGGAGGATCGGTTCAGGGCATCGGCTATGCCATTTACGAAAAAATCAATCGCGATAACGGGCGCTTGAACATTCACGGTTTTAATGATTACATCATTCCCACGGCGGTAGATGTGCCGATCATGGATATTAAGATCTTGGAAAATCCTTACCCCTTTGGCCCGTTCGGGGCAAA
>JALWEA010000050.1 GCA_027039465.1 Calditrichia bacterium
TCACTGGCCTGACTCAAAGGAATGATTGCCTTTTGGCGCGTATTGGGATTGACCTTGACCAACTGCACATCGGGTAAAGTGGAATAATGTGCGGTGGCGTACAAAACCTGCCCGTCTGGCGTCCAGCCCACTACGGCTGTTCTGCCTTCAAAGGTCAAGCGGCGTGGAATACCTCCTTGCACCGGCATGACGTACACTTCGGTCGGCCCTTCGTACTGACCCGAAAAGGCCAGCCATTTCCCGTCCGGTGAAAAGGCGGCATGGGATTCCACCCCGTGATCGGTGGTTAGCCGTTTAGCCGCACCGCCGTTAATAGAAGTCAACCACAAATCGCCTTCAGCCGTAAAAACGATGCTGCTATCGTGAATGGCCGGGAAACGATAGTAACCGTTGTTGCCAGTTGCCCACAAAAGCATGGGCAGGCTTAGCAGAAAGATAAAAATTTTGTGCATGGATTACTCCTTTTCAAATTTCTTTGAGGTTTTCGTCCTTTGCAATTAAAATCAGATATTGTAATCGCGCTTTTTAGTCAGTCAGTGGTACGAACTTTAATGACAAGGGTTGCAAACTTTTTCCAATCCGTTCCGTTAATATTTCATTCTTATGTTTTTTAAATTAACAACAAATTACAAATTTTTATTTTGATTGGGAAATCGTTTTTTCGTTTTAAGAGAGATATTAAAATATTATTGAGTCCACTCTAAAAAAGGGCTAAAGCCGCTTTTCAGGATATAATAATTATTCATTCCCCAACATCCCCGATAAATCGGGATGTAAACAAAAGGATGGGGTTAACAAAATAAAAGGCAATATGTTATCCCCAACATTTATGTTGGGGATAAATCTTCAGAAACTCTATATTTTAGCCCTTTAGGGCTTTTAGAACAAAAACATTTGTATATTTTTGACCGCACTCCAAATTTTACAAGGTATTAACGATCTTGGAACAAAGGAAACGAAGGATTTAAATAAAAAATTTTTTAATCATTGTAATGATCCGGCGGCGTAATTGCCAACAGGTTTTTCTTTACAATTTGCTCGATTTAATGGTACACCGTCCCATTCGGGACGGGGAAATGACGTGGGGTGAACGATTTTTCCTCACAAATGAATTTGTGGGCTATTGGCAACCCATCCCTTGCGGGATGGTGATGTGGGTGGGGTGACGGCATTTGATTCCCATAAATGAATTTATGGACTACAAGCATTTCGTCCATAACGAGACGTACCCCGGGTGAAATAAACAACATTAATTTTCCTAAGGGCATTTCATCCCTATTTTGATGAATTTAATACCGGTTGTTCGACAAAACATCGCGTAGCGATGGAATGCTAATAGCCCATATTTTCAAATATGGGAAAATTGATGACCTCGACCAAAATATTTGTCCCGAATGGGACAATTGAAAAAAACGAATATTTTTGCTGTGTAAGAAAATTTGTATTTTTTGGACTCCAGTCAAAATTTTACAAGGTTTTAAAATCAAACGGATGAATCATTGCCAAAGATTTTCTTATTTTGTACATTTTTTCACAAAAAGATTTGAAATTATTCCTAAAAACATTTAGATTTTAAACGAAATGAAAAATAAAACGGGCAATGCCATGCACGAGATGACCATTGCGGTGAATATTGTGGATATTGCGGTACAAACGGCCCAAAAAGCGCAAGCGCAGAAGATCAATAAAATTACGGTTGAAGTGGGCGCGCTTTCCGGCGTGGTGCCCGAATCGTTGGAATTTTGTTTTGGCGAGGCGTGTAAAGGAACCATGGCCGAGAATGCCGAACTCGAATTGATTCGCATTCCTGCTAAAGCGCAATGCATGTCCTGCGGTTTTCGTTTTGAAACGAATCAGTTTCTAAACATCTGCCCGAAATGCGGCGCAGAAGCGTTGGCCTCCGGCGGGCAGGAATTGCAGGTGAAAGCGATTAATGTGGATTGAGGGGAATGTTGAATTGTTGAATGGTTTATTGGGAATTGGGTTTATCGTTATTCGTTATTCGTATATTCGTTATTCGGAAAGAGCGATTTGCGCAATTCGTAGCGCGTCCATCCCTCGATACATTCCGCCAAGGCGGAATACTCGGGAACCGGACGCGAACAAAGGCAACCGGTTGTCGAGTAGAGACCGCTTCAGCGGGATCGTATCGAGACACCGACCTGTTGGGAATTGGGAACTGGGAACTGGGAACTGGGTATTTGTTCCGCCGAAGTGAAGATTCCCAAAGCGGGTGAATTTGAAATTTCTCATTTGAGCGTGCACCATCGCAAGATACCGATTAACGAATATACGAATAACGAATAACGGATAACGCAAACATGAATAACGATTCCCTATTTAACCATTTAACTATTCAACCAGTAACCAAAAACACAGGAGATCTTCCATGTGCGATACATGCGGATGCGGTGAAAGCGAAAGCAAGGTAACCTTTCAAAAGCCAGGGGAACATACCCACAGCCATTTACACGGTCACGATCACGGCCACCATCATCATGACCATGACGCTCATCATCACGAGCACGGGCGCGTCATCGAGGTGGAAACCGACGTCATGCAAAAGAATAACCGCCTGGCCGAACGAAATCGCGGTTACTTTGAAGCTTTGAATATTTTTACCTTGAATCTGGTCAGTTCACCAGGCTCCGGCAAAACGACCCTTTTGGAAAAGACCATTCAAAGCTTAAAGGATCAAATAAAGTTTTACGTAATCGAAGGCGATCAGCAGACCTTACGCGACGCCGAACGCATCGATGCCGTGGGCGCTCCGGTCATTCAGGTTAATACGGGCAACGGCTGTCATTTGGATGCGGAAATGATCAACAAAGCGGTTAAAGAATTGCAGCCCGAACCTAATTCCGTCGTCCTGATTGAGAACGTAGGTAATCTGGTCTGCCCTTCCCTGTTCGATTTGGGTGAAGCGCACAAAGTGGTCATCATTTCGGTCACCGAAGGCGATGACAAACCGCTCAAATATCCGACCATGTTTCAGCGCTCGGATATTTGCATTATCAATAAAATCGACCTGCTGCCTTACGTGGATTTTGACATGCAGCTTTGCAAAGATTACGCTTGTCAGGTGAATCCCGATCTGACCTTTTTTGAACTTTCGGCCCGCAGCAGCGAAGGCATGGAAAACTGGTTTAACTGGTTAAAGGAGCATGTCCATTCCAAGTAAGATCAAGCGGCAACGCATTTGGGTTAACGGAATTGTTCAGGGCGTGGGTTTCCGGCCGTTCGTATTTAACCTGGCCAAACGCCATCAATTAGGCGGATTTGTGACCAATACGTCCGACGGGGTATTGATTGAGGTCGAAGGGAGCGAATCAGCCGTCACCTCGTTTGTTCTGGATTTAAAGGGGGAAAATCCACCGCTGTCAGAGATCATCGATCTGCAAGTGAACGACCTTTCTCCGATCGGGGAAACGGCATTCCGCATTGACGCTTCGCAGGATGCCAACCGCAACGAAACGCTTATTTCGCCGGACATCGCCATTTGTGACGATTGTCTGCGAGAGCTGCGCGATCCCACGAATCGCCGTTATCGTTATCCGTTTATCAATTGCACCAATTGCGGGCCACGTTTTACCATCATCCGAAAAATCCCCTACGATCGCCCCAACACGAGCATGGTGCGCTTCAAGATGTGTCCGCATTGTCAGGATGAATATGACAATCCGACTAACCGACGTTTTCATGCCCAACCCAACGCCTGCCCCGACTGCGGGCCACAGGTTTGGCTGGAACATGCCGATCGGTCTAATATTCTTGCCCGAAAGCAAGACAGCATCGATCACGCAGTTGAAGCGTTGTTGAAGGGCAAGATAGTAGCCATCAAGGGTTTGGGCGGCTTCCATTTGGCGGCTGACGCCGGCAACGCCAAAGCGGTGCAACGCTTACGCGAACGTAAAAATCGGGAAGAAAAGCCGTTGGCCATCATGGTTGCCGACCTTGCCACGGCTAAGCGTTTGGCCAGAATTTCCGCCGATGAAGAAAAGCTGTTGACTTCGCCCCAGCGTCCCATTGTGCTGCTGAGAAAGAAGTCACCGTTGCTTGTGGCGGAAGAAGTAGCTCCGAATAATAATCGTTTGGGCATCATGTTGCCCTACACGCCGTTGCATTACATTCTGTTTGATGTTTTGGCTGAACAGGCGCCGGAGGGCATTCCGGCTTTGGTCATGACCTCGGCCAACCGTTCGGAAGAACCCATTGTGATCGATAACGATGATGCGCGCAGGCGTTTGGCGGATATTGCCGATTATTTGCTTTTGCACGATCGGGAAATTTTAGTTCGCGCCGATGATTCCGTGGTTGCCAAATTCAATAATCAAACGGTGTTCATTCGCCGCAGTCGCGGGTACGTTCCCAGACCGGTATTTCTCAAAGATCAAGGGCCATCTGTTTTGGCTGTAGGCGGTGAATTGAAAAACACCGTTTGCCTGACCAAAAGCAACCGCGCTTTTCCGAGCCAGCACATCGGCGATTTGGAAAACATGCGCGCTTTCGCTTTTTTTGAAGAGAGCATTGCCCATTTGCAGGACATTTTGCGAATCCGGCCTGAAGCGGTTGTGTGTGATTTGCATCCAGGTTACTTCTCCACCCAGTGGGCGCAAAGCCAACGACAATGGATGATCATTGCCGTTCAGCATCACCATGCGCATTTGGCTTCGGTGCTGGCCGAGTGGCAAACGGACGAACCGGCCATCGGCATTATTCTTGACGGCACGGGCTACGGTTACGACGGCACAATTTGGGGCGGGGAGATTCTCATTGGTGATTTAACTCGGGTACGGCGCCTAGCCTGGTTGGAGCCGATGCCGTTACCCGGAGGCGAAGCCGCCATTAAAGAGCCGTGGCGCAGCGCTTTGAGTTATTTGTACCAAACCTTTAGTCGGGAAATTCCTGCCCTTCCTTTTTTGGAGAATCGACCGGTTAAATTGATTTTGGAGGTGATCGACAAAGGCATCAACAGTCCGTTAACCAGCAGCTGCGGGCGTTTGTTCGATGCGGCTTCGGTAATCAGCGGCGGACGCACCGAGATTCATTACGAAGCGCAGGCGGCCATTGAATTCACGCAAGCCGTACCATACGAGCCTTTACCATCACTCGACTTTGAAGTTGCCTTGCCCCGCATTCCGGTTCAACCGATCATTCGCGCTTTGACACGGGAAGCGCTCAAGGGCGCATCATTCGCAGAATTGGCCGGTCGTTTTCATCAAACATTGGTCGAACTGTTTAGCGAAGTTGTGCGCCGGATCAGCCAAAGCAGCGGTTTGAAAACAGTCGTTTTAAGCGGCGGCGTTTTTCAGAATGAAATTCTTTTAACGCGACTGCAAACATCTTTAAAAGCCGCAGGATTTCGGGTTTTAACGCATCGCCTGGTACCGCCAAACGACGGCGGACTGGCTTTGGGCCAAGCGGCCATTGCATGTGCGCTTCTAAAAAAAGGATTGCAGAAAGTTGAATTTGAAACGGAAGAATAATTATTGAAGGATTATGTCCTTTATTCCGAAAAAAACATATTTAAACTATTGTTTTTCATTAAACGGAAATT
>JALWEA010000051.1 GCA_027039465.1 Calditrichia bacterium
GCCAAAATCGGCGGAGCAATCGGCGCGTATCTTTTTTGATTATTTACCGGAAATTTATGATATACTCTGGCTGGATGCGCAAGCCATTTACGAAGGAGATCCGGCGGCCGAAAGTATTGATGAAGTCATCTCGGCATATCCGGGATTTTTGGCCATATTTGCCTATCGCATAGCGCATCTGTTTTATGAACAAAAAATCCCACTTCTGCCCCGACTCATAACCGAATACGCGCATTACAAAACAGGCATCGATATTCATCCGGGAGCGCAAATCGGTACATCCTTTTGCATCGACCACGGCACGGGCATTGTTATTGGCGAAACAACGGTTATTGGTAATAACGTCAAAATCTACCAGGGCGTTTCGTTGGGTGCGTTGAGTGTTACCAAAAATTTGGCTCAAACCAAGCGTCACCCGACCATTGAAGACAATGTGATCATTTACTCCAATGCAACTATTTTAGGCGGCAATACCATCATCGGTCACGATAGCATCATCGGCGGAAATGTGTGGTTAACCAAGAGTGTGCCGCCTTATTCGGTAGTGTACAATACGTTTGAAAGTAGAATTCGTAGCAAAAAACAAATCGAAGAACAAATTATGTTCCACATTTGAAAATAAGAAAGGAAAATAAAATGAAAATAAATAACATTCTCGAACAAATTGGCGCAACTCCGCACGTACGTTTAAATCGGTTATTTGAACCTGCGCATGAAGTTTGGCTTAAGCTGGAACGCAGCAACCCAGGCGGCAGCATTAAAGATCGCATTGCACTAGCCATGGTGGAACAGGCGGAAAAAAACGATTTGCTGAAAGCGGGCGGCGTTATTATTGAACCGACATCGGGAAACACCGGCGTGGGATTAGCCCTGGTGGCGGCTGTTAAAGGCTACCGCCTGCTTTTGGTCATGCCCGATTCCATGAGTTTGGAACGTCGACGTTTAATGGCAGCTTATGGCGCAGAATTGGTTTTGACGCCCGGTGAAAAAGGCATGGTGGGCGCCATCGAAAAAGCACGGGAATTACACAAACAGACACCGAACTCCTGGATGCCCATGCAGTTCGAAAACGAAGCTAATGTGCGTATTCATCGGGAAACAACAGCCCGGGAAATTCTTGCCGACTTTCCCGAGGGATTGGACGTGCTGGTAAGCGGCGTAGGCACCGGAGGACATATTACGGGCCTTGCAATGGAATTAAAGAAGGTTTTCCCCGAGTTGCGAGTCGTTGCTGTTGAACCGGAGACATCGGCCGTGCTAAGCGGCAAGGCTCCCGGTCCGCACAAAATCCAAGGCATTGGTGCCGGTTTTGTGCCTTCCATCTTGCGCACCGATCTTTTGGATGAAGTTATTCCAGTCGCCAACGAAACAGCCTTTCTCTTTGCCCGCCGTTTGGCTAGAGAAGAAGGTATTTTAGGAGGTATATCTACCGGAGCTTCATTGGCGGCTGTGGAACGAATCATTGAGAACAGTACGCGTCCTTTGCGCATCCTAACTATCAATTATGACACCGGAGAACGCTATTTATCGCAGGAAGATTTGTTCTGATTCAACAGATGAAAATTCGAAGATTTTAAAAAAGGGTTAAGAATCCGATATCGGAGATTCTTAACCCTTTCATTCAAATAAATTAACCGAAAATTTGACGGAGAACTTCCTCTCCGGCTTGCAAGGTAGCCTCCAACTCTTCCTGCGAATGGGCGGATGAAATGAACATGGCTTCGAACTGGGAAGGCGCCAAATACACACCCCGTTCCAGCATTCCGGCAAAATAGGCGGCAAATTTGTCCGTATCGGATTGCGTGGCCTGTGCAAAATTTTGCACACCGCCTTCTTTAAAAAACAGGCAGCCCATGGAATTCATATAGTTAACACTCAGCGGCCAACCCGCTTTTTGTACGGAGGTTTCCAAAGCTTCAAAAAAGGCATTGGCCTTTTGATTCAAGGCGTCAAAAAATCCGGACTGTGAAATGATCTCCAAAGTTTTTAATCCCGCAGCCATAGCCAAGGGATTCCCGGACAAGGTACCGGCCTGATACACCGGACCGTCCGGTGCCACATACTTCATGATTTCCTTCTTGCCACCGTAAGCTGCCGCAGGCAACCCGCCGCCGATCACTTTGCCCATGGTGGTTAAATCGGGCGTAATGCCGTACAGAGTCTGCGCCCCGCCCGGATGCACCCGAAAACCGGTCATCACCTCATCGAAAATCAGCAAAGCGCCGTTGCGATCGCAGAGTTGGCGCAGGCCGGATAGAAATCCGTCGGCCGGAGGAATGACGCCCATATTACCGGCAATGGGTTCCACAATCACAGCGGCAATATCTTTGGGAAATTCGTCAAACAATGTTTTGACCGAATCCAAATCGTTGAATTGAGCAATCAGTGTTTCGCGCGCCATAGCCGCAGGCACGCCAGGACTGTTGGGTTCGCCGAAGGTTAATGCACCGGAACCGGCTTTGATTAAAAAACTGTCGCCATGGCCGTGGTAGCAACCTTCGAATTTAATGATCTTGCTCCGTCCGGTAACACCGCGGGCCAGGCGGATGGCGCTCATGGTTGCTTCGGTTCCCGAGTTAACCATGCGTACCATCTCCACGGAAGGCACCATGTCAATAATCTTCTCCGCAATGCGCACTTCCAACTCGGTGGGCGCACCGAAACTGGTACCAAGCTCGGCCGTTTTTTTTACGGCTTCAATAACTTCGGGATGGGCATGCCCCAAAATGAGCGGCCCCCAGGAGCCGACAAAGTCGATGTATTCGTTACCGTCCACATCTTTAATTTTGCTGCCTTTGCCGGAAGCAATAAAGAGCGGATCGAGTTGCACACTGCGAAAGGCGCGCACGGGAGAATTCACCCCGCCCGGCATGAGTTGTTTGGCTTTTTCAAAAAGTTCTTTGCTTCGTTTCATGGCACGTCCTTGAATTTGGTTGATTGCTTAAATGGTTTAATGGTTATTCGGCCGTCCGGGAATTGGGAATTGGGAACTGGGAACTCGGAACTGTCGGGCTGTCATTCTGAGTGCAGCGAAGAATCTCCTTAAAAGTAGCAACGGACGAATGGGATTCTTCATTACGCTTCGCTTCATTCAGAATGACAGTCCACCACATGTCAATAGTAGTGGAGTCCAGAAATTCGGGACGGAACGAAGAATCCTTAACTCCATTGCCGCTTTGGATGGGATTGCTTCCCCGCCTCAGGCGGGTCGCAATGACAGGACTGGGAATCACATCAATTAACGGGCGAACACCACTGTCTGTACAAGCAATGATTCCCGATTAACGAATAACGGATATACGAATAACGATTTTCTCCATTTCACCATTCAACTCTTAACCCTTAACCCTTTTCCCTAAATCCATGTCACTATCTTAATAATCGGTGGCTAATTATTCAGCCAGCCATCGAGCCGCGTCTTTGGCGTAATAGGTCAAAATAATATCCGCTCCGGCGCGCTTAATGGACGTTAACATTTCCAGGGCAACCCGTTTCTCGTCAATCCAACCCAATTGCGCCGCCGCTTTGACCATGGAGAACTCACCGCTCACATTGTAAGCCGCCACCGGTAAATCCACCCGATCCCGCACCCGACGAATAATATCCAAATACGGCAAAGCCGGTTTAACCATGATGATATCCGCACCTTCTTCCACGTCCAAATCCACCTCGTAAAGCGCTTCGCGGGCATTGGCCGGATCCATTTGGTACGTACGGCGATCTCCGAATTGCGGAGCCGATTCGGCGGCATCGCGGAACGGACCGTAAAAAGCCGAAGCGTATTTGGCGGCATAGCTCATGATGGGAATCTTCTCAAAACCGTTATCATCCAACGCTTCGCGAATGGCGCCCACCATGCCGTCCATCATGCCCGAAGGAGCCACCATGTCCGCACCGGCCTTGGCATGGGTAATAACCTGCCTTTGCAGATTTTCCAAGGTGGCATCGTTATCCACATCGCCGTCGGTTACCACACCGCAATGTCCGTGACTGGTGTATTCGCAGAAACAAACATCGGTAATGACGTACATTTCCGGCACCGCCTCTTTGATGGCTCTGATCGCACGTTGAATAATACCTTCGTCGCTCATTGAATCGCTGCCCACTTCGTCCTTGTGCTCGGGAATACCGAAAAGAATAATGGCCGGAATGCCCAATTGATGCACTTCCTTTACTTCTTCCACCAATAAATCGATGGACAGTTGAAAATTGCCAGGCATGGAAGGAATGGGATTTTTAACCTGCTTGCCTTCCACCACAAATAAGGGATAAATAAAATCATTCACCGAAAGTTGCGTTTCGCGTACCATTCGACGAATATTTTCATTGCGACGTAAGCGTCTGGGTCGGTAATAAGGTGTAAACATGGTTTATTTCCTTTCTGGTTTATTGCGTTGGGAAAGGGTTGGAAGTTGAATGGTAAAATGGTTGAATAGTTGAATGGGAATTAGGAACTGGGAACTGGGAACTTGGAACTTGTAAGAATGAAACAGTAATCATCAAGACAAGTGGATCGGAAATTTTTAATTCGCGCATTACCCTAAGCAAGCTACTGCTTTGCGAATAGACGAATAACGGATAACGAATACACGCTTGACGCTTCCCATTCAACCATTTAACTATTCAACCAATCAGCCCTTATCTCCTCCCCCTCCCATCTTCTCAACCGTCTCATGGGCGCAGAGCACGCTGTCGCCCAAACTGATGCCGCGTCTGAAATTGCCGGCAAAATACAATCCTGCAAAACGCTCTTCCCAATCGTTAAAAAGCTGCTGAATTTTAGCGTAACCGACTTTGTATTGCGGAATCGCCTTCGGCCATTTACGAATGCGCACAAAGGCCGGTTTTTCACTAACGCCAAGCAAATCACGCAAATCGTTTAATACCAATTTCAACAATTGTTCATGGGAAAGCAAAGCATTTTCCGGTTGACGTGTACCACCGACAAAGGTCGTTAATGCCACATAATCTTGCGGCGCCCGGGCCGGAAACAGCGTTGAGCTGAAAATGGTACCCAAAATTTGGCGTCCTTCCTTTTCCGGTACCAGGAAGCCGAAGCCGTTCAAAGGATGACGCACATTCTCCCGTTTAAAACCTAAAAACACCACCGCCACCGGCGGATAGGCCACTTCATCAAGCTGCGTAGTTTCCTGTCCAACAAGTTCTTTTAAAAGAGAACTTTGCACATAAGTAGGCACGGAAACAACGACCCGATCAAAATTTTCCTGCCTGCTCTGCCCTTCTTGTTCAATAACCAATTCAAATCCCTGATCGTTTTTTCGGATCGATTTGACTTCGGTTTTTAAATGCAATACGTCTCCCAACGTTTCGGACAATGCGTCGGGTAATACGCGCATGCCGTTTACAAATGAAAACATCTTGGCCCGATCCTTGGCCACTTCGTTCCGTTTTTTGCGTTCTTTGGCGCCTTTGAACATGCCCTTGATCAATCCGCCGTATTTCTGCTCCAGCGCCCACAACTTGGCAAAGCCCGCTGCCGTGCTTAATTGTTCCGGATCTCCGGCATACACACCGGCTACAAAGGGATTGATGGC
>JALWEA010000052.1 GCA_027039465.1 Calditrichia bacterium
CTTTAAATACTTAAAAATAATAACGCAGATTTCAAGTAGAACCAAAGAATTCATAAACTATTACAGTAAATAATTAATTATGGAACTTTAATTAATGCCACCTTTGTAAATCGTATTTAAGATTTTAGCAGTTGTTCACCGAGCTTCCGTCCCATGGCAAAGGCTTTCAGATTAATATCCACCACTTTGTCACCCTTACGGGCAAAGATCTCCTTGATGAAATTCTCCATGGTTCCCGGTTTGATCGGTAAAAAATGTGAAGCGGCGCCTGCTAGGACCATGTTAGTCGCACGACCGGAACCGGCTTCCATTGCCAATTTATGTGCATCGATAGTCAAAGCATTTGGCAAAGAACGTATTTTTTGCAAAAGTTCATTCAAATCCGGGTAATCGGGAATATTAAGTTCGGGATTTTCGGAAGTGATCAAATAACCGTCATCTTTTAAATAGTGCAAATAGCGAAGGCTTTCCAACGGTTCCATGCTTAAAATCATGGAAGCCGTGCCGTCGGCAATTAAATCGCTGTAAATCGGTTGGTCGGAAAGTCGTAAGTTGGCGTAGACTGCACCACCACGCTGAGACATTCCGTGAACTTCAGACTGTTTTACGTACAAGCCCTCTTTCATGGCGCTTGAAGCGATTATGGCTGCAACGGAAAGCACTCCCTGCCCTCCGACACCTGCAATGATCATATCGTATTTCATGCTTTCTTTTGCTCCTTCTTATGACGTTTGGCTGTTTCAACACATTCACGAACGGCAATCACGACGGAAAGTCCGTTGTATTTGACTTCATCCAAAATAAGTTGGGCGTTTTGATCGATAAATTTTCGATGGGTTGTTACCACATGAACGTGAGCCGGGTCAACCCCAATACCCAAAACAACATCTTTTAATCTGGAATAGGGCAGGATGGTGGGCTGCCCTCCGGTCATTCCCACGGTTTCATTATCCAGAATAATTAAAGTCATGTTCGTATTATGAGCTACCGCATCCATTAAAGGCGTAACGCCAGAATGCAAAAAGGTACTGTCCCCGATTACGGCCACAACCGGGTAAAATCCTGCGTCGGCCGCACCTTTGGCCATTCCAACCGAAGCGCCCATATTCACCGTTGACTCGATGGCATTATAGGGGGGTAAAGCACCCAACGTATAACAACCGATATCCGAGGTTACCATGGTTTTTTGGAATTCCGCCATGGCTTTTTTCAAAGACATGAATGTATCGGCATGGGGGCAGCCAGGACATAATTGCGGAGGGCGGTTGGGCAAATTAAAATGAACAACGCCCCTGCGTTCGCGAACCTTTAAACCTAAGACCGGCCGGATATTGTCCGGGGTCAATTCACCTTCGGCGGGAACTTCCCCTGTTATTTTTCCTTGTATTTCAAGGGGTAAGGGCAAAATGCCACGAATGAATCGTTCGACAAAAGGATAGCCTTCTTCCAATATAATCAATTTCTTAACATGATTGGCCAAAGCGCGCACTTTTTCAACCGGGATCGGATAATGGCTGATGTGCAAATGGGACGGTTTGGGATCTAATTCAGGTAAATTTTCAAGATAATAATTGCGCGCCAAACCGGTTGTAATTACACCAAAATCCTTAAAATCCGGATTCAATTCCAATGTGTTGTAACTGCTTGCTTCGGAATGCTTTTCTAGTTCTTTTTGGATTTCAAGCAGTTCATGCCATTGTTTCTTGGCGTTTGACGGTAATAAAATCCATGAATTGGGGTTAGGTACTTTTTGCAAAGGATTCTCTTCACGTTGCCCGTCCACTTGCACAACAGCGCGGCTGTGCGCCAAGCGTGTTACCAAGCGGATCATGACCGGAATATGAAAACGTTCGGAAAGTTCAAAGGCTTCCTTGGTCATTTCATAAGCTTCTTGCTGATTGGTAGGCTCCAAACAAATAATGCGGGCAAAATCGGCAAAATAGCGGCTGTCCTGTTCATTTTGCGAACTGTGCATGCCAGGGTCATCGGCAACGACCACCACCAAACCGCCATGGATGTTCACAATGGCCGAATTCATGAAAGGGTCGGCCGCTACATTCAATCCCACATGCTTCATGGAAACCATAGCACGTCTTCCGGCAAACGAAACGCCCAAGGCGCCCTCGTAAGCGGTTTTCTCATTGGCACACCATTGGGCGACCGGTTTTTTATTCTTTTGTGAATAGCGGATTAGAAATTCCATGATTTCGGTTGAAGGCGTGCCAGGATAAGCATAAGCGGCCGTAATACCGGCGTGAATGGCTCCCATAGCTACGGCTTCATCACCCAATAAAACCATTTCGGACATAGTACCTCCCTAAGACAATCTGTGGATCCGTGCGCGATTTTTATTTTTTTGCGTCGCGCAAATAACGGGTCAAATGACTGATTGCTATCAGTCATTTGACAGTTTGTTTTGGGACTGATAGCAATCAGTCCCAAAAAAGATAAATCGATTTTAAAGGCATAAGTTAAGCAAAAAAAATGAAAAATGGTAATTAAATCGTAAATGTTTTTTAATAGAAAATAGTAAATTTTTATTAAGCTTTTCCGGAAATTTGCCGAAAGGGTAGTAGATTAATATTAAAGAAATTAGGGGCTAATGCACAGGAAAATTCACATTATAATCCATGGTATTTTTCTTTTATTCTTTTTGCAGCTTGCGGGTAATACGTTTAATACAATAAATGATTTTTTTTACCCCCAAATTCTTTTTGCTCAGGATAGTGTTCAAAACGTACAGAAGATTGCCGTACAAACCGCTCCTCAAAAATTAGATGCCAAAATTAATAATCTTCAACATCTGATAGCCCTTCAAAAGAAATATGATCTAATCGTCGATGTCATTATTTTGCTTACCTTATTTAATATTTTGGCCATCTACTTTTATTTCCGTTCGAAACGACGTAACGCAGAATTTTTAAGAGATATTTTAAACGCTCTCAATTATCCGCTTTTTGTTTATTCCATGAAAAATAAGCAAGTGAAATTAGCTAATTTTACAGCGGAAAAAGAATTTTACGGTAAGACAAACTTTGACGAAATCCATCAGGACCATGTTTTGGAGGCCACAAGCTGGTTGGATAAAATAATCGAAAACCATCAACCGGCCACTCAGGAAATTGCCCAATTCGGAAAACACGGAAGGGTTAAGCATTACCAAATCCATTTACACCCTTTGTTTAACAGCAAAGGAGACCTTGAATATTTAGTTGAATATTGGGTGGATATTACCGTACAAAAACAAGCTGTTGAACGCGTCATGCGCAGCAAAGAGGCGCTAAAGCGTTCCAAAGAAGAATTCGAAAAGGTCATTAATTCCATTCCCGATGCCCTGTACAGCGCTTTAATCAATAAAGCAGGGAAGATCATCGATAGCTATTACTCTCCTGTGGTTGAAAAGATTACCGGTTATCCCGCTTCGTTTTTTGACGGTGATAAAAACGCCTGGGCTTCCATTGTCCATCCTGATGATTTGCCAAAACTCCATAAAAGAAATGCGCAGGCAATTAGTGAAAAACAAAAGCAAGCGCGTAACGAATACCGCATTATTCATAAGAACGGTGAAGTTCGGTACATCCGCAGTTCCGTTACTTTCAATTATTTGGAAAACGGATTGATTCGCGCCGATGGTATTTTAATGGATGTAACGGAAATGAAGAAAGCCGAAATAGAATTAATGAAAGTACAAAAATTAGAATCTATTGGCGTTTTGGCCGGAGGTATTGCCCATGATTTCAATAATATTCTAACGGCTATTTTGGGTAATATTTCTTTGGCTCGGTTGCTTGGAAAAGAAAATAAAAAGGTGGAAGAACGCCTGACCGAAGCTGAAAAAGCCTGTTTGCGCGCTAAAGATTTAACCCAACAATTGCTGACTTTCTCCAAAGGAGGTGCTCCTGTTAAAAAAGCGACCTCGCTTTCTCACCTGTTAAAAGAAGCGGCCACCTTTTTATTGCGCGGTTCCAACGTAAAGCCTCAATTTGATTTCAACGAAAACTTATGGCTGGCCGAAGCGGATGAAGGACAGCTTTCTCAGGTAATCAATAATTTAGTCATCAATGCCAAACAGGCCATGCCTGATGGAGGTATTTTACATATTCGCGCCTACAATTATTATCATGACGGCCACACAGACCTTCCGTTGGAAAAGGGACAATATGTTTGTTTTAGCGTTCAAGATACCGGCATCGGCATTGACGATAAATTTCTGGAAAAAATCTTTGATCCGTACTTTACAACCAAAAAAACCGGTTCGGGTCTCGGGTTGGCTGTAACATTTTCCATTATTAAAAAACATAAGGGCCATATTACGGTTCAATCCAAAATTGGTGAAGGAACAACATTTACCGTTTATTTACCGGCTCTTGAAAATGCTCAAATTGAAGCGCAGGAAGACGAGCAAAGTATTGAGCAATTGCGCGGTAGGGTTCTACTCATGGATGATGAAGAAATCATTAGGGAAGTAGGCAGCGAAATGCTGCAAAATTTAGGATTGGAAGTGGTTACGGCAAAAGACGGGGACGAGGCAATTCAACTGTATCGACAAGGAATGGAAGATCGAAAAAAATATAATGTAGTTGTGCTGGATCTAACGGTTCCCGGTGGAAAAGGCGGTAAAGAGACCATCAACGAATTGAAAAAAATCGATCCCGAAATAAAAGCGATTGTCTCCAGCGGTTATTCCAATGATCCCATTTTGGCTGAATTTGATAAGTACGGTTTCAGCGGATATGTGTCAAAGCCTTACCGAATTGAAGAAATGGCCAATTCCATTCGCAAGATCATTAATCATAATTAGAATTTTCCCGGATTCATAACCATTTTGATAAAACGAATTTTTTTCATACAAAATGTAAAATTTACACAGTTTTCTTAACAAAACCATTTTAACAATTTGTATGAAACTAAAGAGATTCATTGAAAACAAACGATTTAAAGTGTAAAGAAACATTTTTAGTATCTCTGGCATAATGATTGCAAATAATAAAAAAGGTCATTGGTCGAAGGGTCTGATAATTCATTTAAGCCCCTCAAAAAATAGCAGTATCCAAGGAAACTTCCTCCTTGCACCCTATGAATGAATTATGGACCCTTCTTTTTTTTCTTCATTAAAACTTCAAAAATTTCCCTATTTTCTTTTTCTCTTTATTTTGACACATTCAAATTTTCATTATATTCACCTTCTGGGAAATAAAACGGTAACATGGCAATCATTTGAAGTAAAAACGCATTTACAACAAGGAGGTGCGATGAAAATTTACACCAAAACAGGTGATCAGGGTAAAACCAGCTTGGTTGGCGGTGTTAAAATAGATAAGTCGGATTTGGCATTGGATGTTTACGGGACGATTGACGAATTAAATAGTTTCCTTGGCTATCTCCAATCCAAACTAACGACCCGTTCCTGCCACAAAATTTTAAATCGCATTCAAAACCAATTATTTGTGCTCTCTGCAGAGATTGCAACTCCTGATAAAGAAAAACGTAATCAATATGCAAATAGAATTACTCAGGACGATATTCTATTTTTGGAAAAAACAATCGACCAGCTTTCCGACAAGCTGGCACCGTTGAAATCTTTTATTTTACCTGGCGGCAGCGAACGAGGCGCTATTTGTCATATTGCCAGAACCGTTTGCCGCCGAGCCGAACGTCTTTTGGCCAAATGGTCCCTGCAACAGGAAATAGAGCCGATTTGGCTAATTTACCTGAACCGCCTAAGCGATCTTTTGTTCGTTTTTGCCCGATATTTGAACAAAATGGACGGACGTCAGGAGTTCAAATGGGCCGGGGTAAAATAAATTTTAGGGAACAGATCCCAAAGAACGGAGGCTTGCCATGCAAAGAAAATTTTTAAGCATTTCCGCTATTGCCGTTTTGCTTTTTTTATTTAGCGGCATTTTCGCTCAGCAAAAAAAATTGACCATGGACGATATTTATCATTCGTCCAAGTTTTCTTTAAAATATTTAAGCGGAATCAAATGGGCGCCCGACGGAAAGGCATTCTATTTTATTAAACACAAAAAAGATACGACCCTCATTATGCGTCACGATCTGCAGAACGGCCTGGAATCAATTTGGCTGGATGTGCACACTATTACGGATCCTCAAACCGGTAAGCCTTTGCAGGTTTTTGATTGGAAACTATCAAACGACGGGCGTAAAATTCTCTTCAAAACGGATGCCCGACGCGTTTGGAGACGTTACGATGAAGCCCGCTTTCTAATCTATGATTTGAAGACCAAAAAATTAAAACCTGTTCATGCTTATCATTTGCGTATTCGCCATGCTAAGTTGTCGCCGGATGGGAGCAAAGTCGGGTATACTTTTGACAATAACGTTTATGTCCAGGATGTGGCGACGGGCAAAGTGACGCAAATTACTTTTGACGGTTCGAAAGATATTATCAACGGACAATTCGATTGGGTTTACGAAGAAGAATTCGGTCAGTCCGACGGCTGGCGCTGGTCACCGGATAGTAAGAAAATTGCCTTCTGGCGGGTGGATCAAAGCAAAGAGCCGACTTTTAGTTGGACGGAATTCGAAGGCATTTACGGTAGCGTACGCACGATTCATTACCCCAAGGCAGGTGGTACCAATGCTACCGTTAAAATAGGTGTGTACAATCTGGATTCCGCCAGAACCGTTTGGATGGATACCGGCGTCAATTCCAATCAATATATCCCGCGAATCAAATGGACGAACGATCCCAATGTTCTATCGATTGAGCGTATGAATCGTTTGCAAAATAAGCTGGAATTGATGTTGGCAGATGTTAATACTGGCAATACCAAAGTTATTTTAACCGAAACCGACCCCTGTTGGGTGGATGTGCGCGACGATTTGACCTTTTTGAAAAACAAAAAGCAGTTTTTGTGGACTTCGGAGCGAAGCGGCTATCGGCATATTTATTTATTCGATTTAAAAGGTAAAAAGAAAAAACAATTGACCAAAGGGCATTGGGAAGTTACTTCGGTAGCAGGAGTAGACGAAGACAACGGTTGGGTGTATTTTACGGCCAATAAAGGTTCATCTATTGAAAATCACATTTTTGCGGTCAAATTGAACGGAAAAGGCTTGCACCGTCTGGATTCCGAACCCGGGTGGCATCGTCCCGTGTTTTCGCCCAAATGGAATTATTTTATTGATGCCTATTCAAACGCAAAGCAACCGCCGGTTCAGGATTTGTGCACCATTCAAGGCAAGGTGGTGCGCCATTTAATTCAAAATTCAATAAATAAATTCAAAGAGGCTGGCGTCGCTATTCCGCATTATTTTCAGATGACCACCGAAGACGGTGTTAATTTAAACGCGCGCATCATCAAACCGGTGGATTTTGATTCCACTAAAAAATATCCGGTACTTATTTACGGTTACGGTGGGCCTGGCTCGCAAATGGTGCGTAACAGTTGGGACTATTCCATTTTGTGGTACACATTGCTAACGCAACACGGCTACATCATTTTTACGGTCGATAATCGGGGCACGGGCGGTCGCGGTAAGGCCTTTAAGAATTTAGCTTACGGAGATATCGGCAAGTATGCTTTGGGTGATCATATCCAGGCGGCCAAATATTTGGCTAAATTGCCTTATGTGGATAAAAACCGCATTGGCATTTGGGGATGGAGCGGCGGCGGTTATTTGACATTAATGGCCATGACCAAAGGCTCCAAATATTTCAAAGCGGGTATTGCCGTTGCTCCGGTAGTGGATTTCCGACTCTATGACAGCATTTGGACGGAGCGTTACATGGGCTTGCCCGATCAGAATAAAGCGGGATACGATTCCACTTCCGTTTTAAGTTACGTTAATGGTTACAAAGGCGGGTTATTGGTTGTTCACGGTAGCTCCGATGACAATGTACACATGCAAAATACCATGCAATTCATTAAACGGTTACAGGAAGAAGGGAAACAGTTCCGCCTGATGATTTACCCGGGTTTGAACCACAGTTTGCTGGGGCCGTATGCGCGTTATCATCTCTTTAGCATGATGACCGATTTTATTCTGAATAATTTGTGAGAATATTCCAAAGTGACGACAAGTGAACGGTCGTTTGCAGGCCCAGGGTGGTTTGCAGGCGGCCGTTTTTGTCGCTATTGAATTCAATCCCCAAAAAATAATAAAAAAAACACTTAAAGCCCTGCCAAGTTAAAACCAATAATACCCGATTTGCAAAAGTGCTTGGAACGACGCCTTTATTTTTGTTTCAGAATGCATTCAATGGTAAATTCGCTGAAATGTAAAAGGGAGAATCGTATGCATCAAAGCGTTCTGCATCTGATATTTGAAACCGTTAAAAAGTATCCGGATAAACCGGTATTCCGCTATTTTCGGGAGCATGATTGGTATGAGATTACTTACCGTCAAATGAGGGATCAAATTAAATATTTAGCGGTTGCTTTGTTAGAGCAGGGACTTTCGGCCGGAGATCCGGTGGCGATTCTTTCCAACAACTTGCCGGAATGGCCGATTACCGATTTTGCCGTGTTTGCCATGCGCGGCGTTGTTGTGCCCATTTATCCGACCTTGCCGCCCAATCAAATTGCTTACATTTTGAAGGATGCGGGAGTAAAGGCAATTTTTGTGGAAAATGCGCTGCAATATGATAAAATTAATTCGATTCGCGAGCAGGTACCATCGTTGCGGAAAATCTTCAGTTACGAGCCGCTGAGCGGAGTCACAAGGTTTCAAACATTGATCGAACAGGGAAGCGCACTGTTTGAACAAAAAGAGGCGGAGTTCAATCAATCCGTTGCTGCCATTGATCCGGAAGAAACTTGCAGTCTGGTTTACACATCGGGAACAACCGGAGAACCCAAGGGCGTAATGTTATGCCATCGCGGATTTGTGAAAGACATTGTCAATGCCGAATCGGTGTTGGGGTTGCGCGAAGATGACGTGTTTCTTTCTTTTTTACCGTTAAGTCATTTGTATGAGCGCCTGGCCGGACATTGGTGCGCCATGTACAAAGGTGCCACCATTCATTATGCGCGGGGCATTGATACCGTTGTGGAAGACATTGCCGTTGCCCGACCGACCATTATGGTTAGCGTGCCCAGACTGTATGAGAAAATTGCCAATGCCATGCAGGAAAAAGCGGAACAGGGTTCTGCGCTAACACGGAATATTTTTTACTGGGCCATCGGAACAGGCCTTGAATATCACGAGCAGCGACGTAAAGGGAATGTAAATCGGTGGCTTAAACGCCGTTACAAGTTAGCAGAACATTTGGTTTTCAATAAAGTAAAAACAAAATTGGGTGGTCGGTTTCGGCACCCTATTGCAGGCGGTGCGCCGCTTTCCAAAGATACCTTGCGCATTTTTGAAGCCATTGGTCTGCCCATTATTGAAGGTTACGGCATGACCGAATCTCATTTGATCATTACACTTACGCCGCCCGGACAAGTGCATTACGGCTCTTGTGGAAAGCCCATTCCGGAAGTAGAAGTTAAAATTGCCAAAGACGGAGAAGTGTTGGTTAAAGGGCCGACCGTGATGAAAGGGTACTACAATAAGCCGGAAATGACCAAAGAAGTGATCGATAGTGAAGGATGGCTGCACACCGGGGATATCGGATATTTGGACGAAGAGAATTTTCTCTTCCTCACGGATCGGAAAAAGAACATCATTGTAACTTCCGGCGGTAAGAATGTTGCACCTGCACCAATCGAACAAAAATTAAAAACCAGTAAATTCATTGAAGAAGTTTGTTTGGTGGGCAATCATCGTAAATTTGTGTCGGCATTAATTGTTCCTTCCTACGAAATGGTACATGAATGGGCGAAAAGTCAGGGATTAGCAGTGGGCGATGTCTCCAAATTGCTGCGGGATCAAAAAGTATTGACTCTTTTTCAAAATGAAATTGATCGTTTGCAGGAAGAATTTGCCCGTTATGAGAAAGTAAAAAAATTTATTCTTTTGCCCGAACCTTTTTCCATTGAGAGCGGTGAGTTAACCCCAAGCCTGAAGATTAAGCGTAATGTTATCGAAAAGCATTACAAAGATCAAATTGACGCCCTTTACGAATAAATTGAAACCTTTGAAAAATGCCAAGATTTAGGATTTTTTCAATTTTAAATATTTGGCGCAGATTTCAATTAGCATATTATTAAGGCTAAGTCCATGATGATCATGAGATTACTTCCCCTTCTCTTCGAAGAAGAGAGGGGGAATGAGGGGGTGAGTTGAAATCAAAAAATAATTTTTCAACGATTTCAAATTAACTATAACAATCTTTTTTTTCATAAAATGCGTATCGGTTTGAGTTTGTACTTTAAAGATGACTTTTTGCATGATTGTTATTTCCCGAATAAAACTTTTTTCCGCTGTTTACGTAAATCCCTTAGTGTGAAATGAACTAAAACAGGAGCTTGCCATGAAGATCATCCGTACTTTATGGGGCGTTTTTATCCTGCCCATATTTTTGTTTGCCCAATCGGTAAATATTCCGACGTCACACTTTGGGATTAGTTTAGGGAATTCTAAAAATTTTACAGGCATTCGCATCAACTGGAGCGATCATCAGGTTGAAAAGATCACCGGTCTGAATTTTACTTTGTGGCGCGCCCACGATAATAAAATGGCCGTGGTTAAGGGCATCTCTTTGGGCTCCATGCCTGAAGCCGGGCAAATGTTCGGTGTGCAGGCGGGTTTGTTAGGTGTTTCTGCTAAAAACAAAATCGCCGGGCTGAATGCGGGCTTATTAGGCGTCGGCGCCGGGAACGATGTTTTGGGTATCAATTTGGCCGGTTTGGGCATAGGTAGTGGGAAATCCGTTGCAGGCTTTTCGTTGGCGGGAATCGGTTTGGCTAGTGGCGGCTCCGTCCGAGGCATTTCTTTTGCCGGGCTAGGTATCGGCGCCGGGCATTCGCTTTCAGGATTGAATATTGCCGGATTGGCTGCTGGAGCAGGAGAGAACATAAAGGGAATAACTATTGCCGGAATCGGAGCCGGTTGCGGTAAAAATATTATCGGTCTTACCATCGCGGGGCTTGGCTTGGGCGCCGGTGAATCCGTTACCGGAATTAGTCTGGCCGGATTTGGTGTCGGGGCAGGTAAAAATATCACCGGCCTTCAGGTGGCTTTGATCGGATTGGGAGCCGGTAAGCACCTTCACGGAATCAATATCGCAGGCTTCGGACTTGGGGCCGGTGAGGAAGTGGCTTGGCTCAATTTGGCCGGATTTGCCGTTGGTTCAAAAAGCATTAAAGGATTAACAATTGCGGGATTCGGGGCAGGCGCTGAAAAAATCAAAGGTTTAACCTTTGCTACAGGCACGATTAAGATTAAGAACAATGGCGCATACCAAGGGGTCGCCGTTAGTGCATTCAACAATATTAAAGGCGATCAAACCGGTCTTTCATTGGGGATTGTGAATGTTGCCTATCGTTTACATGGCGTGCAAATCGGTTTGTTGAATTATGTAAAAGAGAATCCGGTGCTGTTCCGCTTTATGCCTTTGATTAATTTCAATTTTTCGGGAAATTAGGGAAATAAAAATCTTTGTTTGCCGAATAAGATTTTTAGCACAAAAAAAGGCCGCAATCTTTATTGAGAGCGGCCTTTAAATTTTTTTAATTTATGCGTTATTTTTTCTTGGGTATGGGGTGCGCAATTTTAGCGGCATACGTTTTGAAATCAAACGGTTTGTAGAACGGGTTTTCCTTGTTGTGGCAACGTACGCAAACTTCTTTTGTGGGAAGAATCAAACCGCTAGCCAAAGCTTTTTTGTGATTTATCATGATGCTGCGTTTACGATACACACTGCCGGGACCGTGGCACGATTCGCATTCCACGCCTTCTTTCATGGTTAACTTGCCTTTGGGATCGATTTCTTCTTTTTTCACGGAAGCCATGGTGGCATGGCATTTGGTGCATTTGGGATCCGTGGAAGGATCTTTGATGCCGTGAGCTTTGGCATAATCCAAGGATTTCTTGCTTTTCAAGGATTCCATTGCCTTGGCATGAGGCCCGTTTTTCCAGATTGTGTATTGTTTACCGATTTTCTTCATATTATGGCATGTTTTACATTTGGCAACCCCTACGTATTTGTACTTTGGGGTACCGGCAAACGAGTAAACGACGCTCATAGCTAAAAGAAACATCATAGCTACATTAAGCATTCTTTTCATGACGCACTCCCTCATTTTTTTGTTAATAATAAATTTACCGAAATCATTTTACTAAAAAAGATTTTTATTTTCAAGTAAATCGGAAATAAATTTTGCAAAGTTACGGTTAGAACATAAGGGATAATTTTTTATTTTGAAGCTAAAACATTAGTTCATCATTTTATCACGTTATCCTTGAAAAAATTAAATTATTTCTTTGATCTTTGTCTTTGTTAGCTTCACGGATGCAGCATCATTTTGTTTGCTTTCGGTTAAAACTTTGATTGAATTCAATGCGCTTATTTTCGATATTGATCTTTGTGTTCAAAATCAAAGGAAATTTCATCCGAATCCTTAGATTTCATCAATTTTACTTTTACTTAGGAGGAATCTTATGAGGAATTTTTTAATTTTAATCGTTTTGTTTCTAATGAGTCAATCCGTCTTTGCCGGCTCGTTTGTCGGATTTAAAAAAGATGTCATTGCCGTAAAGGTGACATCAACCGCTGCAGAAAAATTAAATGCTCAAAAATATTCCGAAGGTTTAACCGGCATTTCTGACATAGATGCTCTTAATCAAAATTTGAAAGTTAAGGTTGTACGCAACTATTTTCATTTGAGTAAAAAATTCCTCACGGAACGCACCAAAGAATTAACCTATTGGCTTCTTTTCTATTTCCCCTCCGAAATAGATCCTGAAGAGATTAGCCAACAATACAAAAATCTTTCCGATGTGATTACCGCCGAACCCATCCCAATTCATAAAATCTTTAAAACTCCGAATGATACTCGTTATGCCGATCAATGGCATATTAATCAGGCCAACGATGTGGACATTGATGCACCGGAAGCTTGGGATACTGCCACGGGCGATACTTCCATTATTGTGGCTGTTTTGGATACGGGTGTTGAATGGTGGCATGTGGATTTGGCCGGTACCAAAGCCGATAAAACCGATCGACTTACCATTGCCGGAAATATGTGGATCAATAAAAAAGAATTGTCCGATACTGACCCGAATGTTGACGAAGATGGCAACGGTTACAATGACGATTGGATTGGTTGGGATTTTGTTACCGGGAATCCGCAGTTGTTAAATATGGGGGATGATTACGATGTGCCGGATAACGATCCCAGTGACGGGGAAGGGCACGGTACCCATTGCGCCGGAAATGTGGGTGCCATTAATAATAACGGAACCGGCGTTTGCTCGGCAGCCGGCGGCTGGGACGAAGATGCAAACGGGTTGGGAAACGGTGTAAAAATAATGCCTTTACGCATCGGATGGAGCGATTTCCCCTCCGGTCGGGTTTCCATGGAGTTTGCAGCACAGGCTTTTGTTTATGCCGCAGATAACGGGGCCAGAATTGCTTCTTGCAGTTGGGGATCATCGGAAACGGATGCGTTAAAAGATGCGGTTAATACGTTTCTGTACGGAACAACCACGCCAACAGCTTCAGATCCGAAAATTCGGCTGATTTTTGTGGCAGCCGGGAATGACGGTAACGAAACACAGAATTACTTAAATAGCAGAGACGACGTGATCTCCGTAGCGGCTACGGATGAGAACGATAATGCCGCCAGTTTTACCACCTACGGAACATGGGTTGATATTTGTGCCCCCGGAAACAATATTTTAAGTACCTACAAAAACGGTGGATATTCTTCCTTAAGCGGGACCTCCATGGCAACGCCCATATCGGCCAGCGTTGCCGCTTTGATTTGGTCGTACCGTCCATCCATGGATGCCGGTCAAGTGGAAAATTATTTGTACCAGGGCGCCGAAAACATTGATTCGAAATTGTCCGATAAATATCTCGGAAAAATGGGAGCGGGCCGGGTGAGTGCTTCCGGTTCGTTAAGCCTCATTTTAAATCATGCTCCGGTGGCGATTGCAGACACTTCGGTGAGTTCGGAAGATCAAATTGCAGACATTTTTGTTTTAAATAACGATTCGGACTCGGATGGCGACCAACTTTCCTTTACCATTTTAAGTTCACCATTAAACGGGACGGCGGTCCAAAACGGCGATACCATTCAATACACACCGAATGCTAATTTCTTCGGGCAAGACAGCTTTCGCTATCAATTGAGTGATTCCAAAGGCGGGTTGGACACGGCAACCGTACGCATTACGGTAACTTCCGTTAATGATGCGCCTCAAATTGTCGGCCTTCCCGATGATCTTTTTATCAATACCAATGAGTGCACAGGACTTTACATGGCAAATTATGCGCAAGATGTTGACACACCGGATTCACTTTTAACCTGGAGCTTTTCGGTTGACGATCCTACCGCGATTAGTTATTCCTATTCCGAGACAACGGATTCTTTGGAAATTTGCTCATTAGGGCCGGTTGGTACCTATCATGTTTACACAACCCTGACCGACGATAGCGGCGCTTATGATCAGGATACGATTATTGTTCATGTGGAGTCGCCGTCTCAAGTGGAACGGGTTGCTTCGGGCATCCCTAAAAAATTTGATTTATTGCCCAATTTCCCGAATCCGTTTAATCCGATTACCACTATTCGTTACCAATTGCCCAAAGCGGCTTTCGTTGAAATCCGCATTTTTAATCTTCAAGGACGCGAGGTGCAACAATTGGTGGACGCCTACCAACAAGCCGGTTACTATCAAATTCATTTAGACGGCAGGCAAATGGCCAGCGGTACCTATTTTTGTAAAATTAAGGCCGGTGATTTCGTAAAAGTACGAAAAATGATTTTAATGAAATAGTCACATTATTTAAAATTATCGGGTAAATGAATAAAAGGGGCTTATTTCTACGTTTGGATAAGCTCCTTTTTTTTATCATTGAGATGATAAAAGATATACGTTTGAATTTATTTTTTAAGGTAATAAAATATTATGTGATTTGCAGCATGGGTTATGAAATGGAAAAGATATATTTTAATAAAAAAAATTGTACTTGGCAGGCTTAATATTACTTAAGGAGGAAAATATGCCTAAAGCCTACAAAATAGCATTATTTTTAATGGTTCTGTTAAGCTCATTGGTTTTTGCCCAAACAGATCCTTTTAATAATCCGGTAGTTTTAATCAGTGATACGAGCGAATGTCTTGGAGTTGCCGTCGGTGATTATAATAATGATGGCTGGGATGATGTCTTTATTGCTCGCGGTGATTCAAGAGACGGAAATCCTTTTACAAATTTGCTATTTAAAAATGTTAACGGTTCCTTGGTATTGGATAATAGTTCGGGTTTAAGTTCGGAAAATCAAATTTCCGTAGGTGCGGCTTGGGGTGACTATAATAACGATGGCTACATCGATTTGTACATCGCCGAAGCCAAAGAAGGGGGTATGCCTTATGATCCGACGCCACCCAACAATTTGTACCTTAACGACGGCCCGGATGAATTTACTTTTACCAAAGTTACGGATGCGGGACCGATTGTTACCGATGAAATTGATTCCCGTGTGGTAGCCTGGGGCGATCGTAATAATGACGGATTGATTGATATGTTCATTGATAACGGATTTGTCATGTTCGGTTCAAACGGAAAGGCGCAAAATAGTTTTTATACCAATATTGACGGCCATACATTTCATCGGGATAGTGTTTCGGATGTGGGCAATATTGTTAGTGACAGTTCCATCTACAAAACGTTCGGTTCCGGCTTTGGCTGGTGCGATTATAACAATGACGGCTGGATGGATATTTTTAATTGTTCCGGTGGCGGAGCAACCAATCGTCTGTGGAAAAATAATAACGGCAATGGCTTTATTGATGTATTGAATCATACCTTCCAGGATACAACGGGAGGCTATCGATTTGCAAGTGTTGGCTGCAGTTGGGGTGATTTTAACAATGATTGGAAAATGGATTTGTTCGTCACTAACGCCATAGACAGTCCGGCCGGCAATAATTTTTTGTATATCAACCATAGTACGGCCACCTTGGATTCTTTTGAATTCCTCGGCGCTTCCGCCGGAGATGTTTACAACGATTACTATTATTCCCAAGGTTCTGTTTGGTTCGATTTCGACAATGACGGAGATTTGGACTTATTTACATCCAGTTTAGGTCGCTCCGATACCGACTCATCGCGTTTGTACATGAATACGGGTTATCCGGATTATAATTTGGTAGCCATTCATAGTGTTATCGAAGCTCTGGATCCTGGTGACGGAACCGGAAGAGGAAACGGAAGAGCAGTGGCGGCGCTTGATGTGAATCGTGACGGGGCACTTGATTTGGTTGTAACACGCGTCGGAGAACCGTTACTTTACATGAATAAAGGTACCTCCAACGGCTACTTAAATGTTAAATTAACGGGACGTGACGGTTATACTAACAAGTTGGCAATCGGGGCAAAAGTTAAAATTGTCGCGCACATTCCCGAGCAAGGAGAAGGGGTTACCCGACAGATGCGGGAACTCGAAGGCATTACGGGCGGCTTAGCTCAAAGTAGCCAGGTTCTGCATTTTGGTGTAGGCACCGCTTCGGTCATCGATACGGTCTATGTGGAATGGCCGGTCTCCGGAAATATCGATGTGTTTACGGATGTTGCTCCGAATCAAACCATGCATGTCAATGAATCCGAACCTTCCGCTTTGAGTAACGCAGGACAAATACTAAGAAAATACAAGCTGGGACAGAACTATCCCAATCCTTTCAACCCGACAACTTACATTCCGTTTACTTTACCGAAATCGGAACATGTAACTATTGAACTTTTTGACATTAACGGACAAAAGATTTCGACAATTTACAACGGTGTGCGTCCGGCCGGCAAGCATGTTATTCGTTTTCATCCGAGCAATTTGGCTTCGGGCGTTTATTTCTATTCTTTGAAAGCCGGTTCGTTTAAAGCGATTCACAAAATGATGCTCTTAAAATAAATTTAAAAGCAAATAATCCTTTAATAAAAAACCCGTTCGAATTTTCGGACGGGTTTTCTTTTTTTTATTTTTTCAGATATTCGGAAAAGTGTTTTTTGAACTTTTGTAGTTTAGGCGTAATAACCAATTGGCAGTAGGGTTCATCACTGTTGCGATCATAGTAATTCTTGTGATAGGATTCAGCGGGATAGAATCGTTTAAAGGCCGTAATTTCCGTGACAATCGGTTTGTCGAAAATCTTTTCTTTTTCCAACTCCGCTTTGGATTTAAGCGCGATCTCTTTTTGCCGTTCATCATGGTAAAAAATAACCGACCGATATTGGGGGCCAATATCATTTCCTTGGCGATTCAATTGGGTCGGATCGTGAATTTGCCAAAAAATGTCCAATATCTCATTGTAACTAATGACGGTAGGATCAAATTCGATTTGAACCGATTCCGCGTGTCCGGTTGTTCCGGTTGAAACTTGTTCATAAGTAGGATTTTCAACATGTCCGCCGGAATATCCGGAAGTTACTTTAACAACGCCTCGAACTCGTTCGTAGATGGCTTCAATACACCAAAAGCAGCCGCCACCAAGCGTGGCAATTTCCGTTTTATTTTGCATCGTATTCTCCTTTTGCGAGGTTTTTGCCTCTGTTCTCGTGAGAGCAAAAAAGCTAATAAACAGAAAAATAAAAAACAATAAAGCAACCTTTTTAACCGTTCCGTCCGATTGCATAACTTTCTCCTTTCGTTTTTACTTCAAACGTGTAAAGCCGGCTAAATATTTCATGTTGAAATTCGTATT
>JALWEA010000053.1 GCA_027039465.1 Calditrichia bacterium
CGGCTGTGCGGGCCGTTTCCCGTAACCTCACCCAAAACCTTGGCCTGCGCTTTCTCGGAAACCACAATTCGGCTTTTGGCCAGTCCATGAGCATTTTGTCCGTCTAAATAAATGGATTCCCGAACCTTAATGCGATCATCTTTTTTGCCAAACAATTTCGTGTTCATTTCCACCGAACCATTCTTTTTCACATAAGCTTTGTATTCCAGATCGACTTTGCCTGCCGCACCTTGAATCAATTTAAAGGTGCTCATAAAAGAACCGCCTTCTTCCACAAAGACCTTCATCACCGGTAAAACATCTACACCGCCATCGGGACCATGATAATGGGTCTCGTCGTAAACCATGTGTGCATTTTTACCGATCTTGACTTTCCCATGCATGATGTGTTGAACCTGGGCGGCATTTGGGAAAGAGCAATGGGCTAAAAAACTGGCTGACGCATCGTCTTCCACAATAAATTCAGCACGTATATTTTGAATTCCGTCTGCCGGTAACACGCCAAAGCATAAATGAATGGGCGATTGAAGTTTTATGCCTTCTTTGACCACTATTTTGGTTTTGATACCATTTTCAAGGGATTTACTCTTAATGATTACGCCAGGAATGCCATGCTCCAAAAGTACCCGATTCCCGCTAACCAAAAGGATAGCTGCGTCACTTGCCGATAGATTAGCCGGATCGCCACCGCTAAGTTCGTAGGCTTTGGCTAATTGTTGAAATTCCGAAGAATAATCAATCATTTTTTACCACCTCGATTTCCGGCTGATTCACATGCGTGCATGGTTGGCAATGATTACGGAAGAAACGCGTAACTTCTTCCGGAATGCTTGTTTTTAATATTTTACCGGCGCACAGAACAGAACTACGATCGGCTATGGCAGCCATCTGCTCATGATGGGTTATTAAAATGACCGAAGAACCATTGGCGGCCAACGTGAGAATAACATCTTTAATTTGTTCAAACGAAAGCGCATCGATTCCGGAATCGGGCTCGTCTAAAATCGCCAATTTGGGACGTTGAGCCAGAATGGCAGCCAATTCAATCCGTTTGCGTTCACCGCCGCTAAGCGTGTCATCTATTTCCCGAAACAGATATCGCTTCTCATCCAAACCGACTTTTGTCAGACATTCGGCGGGCATAATCTTTTCCTGCTTATCACGCTGAGCCAACATCAGATATTCATAAACGGTTATGCCTTCGAAGCGCACCGGTTCCTGCCAGCCCAGTGTAATCCCCAGTTTAGCCCGTTCAGTCATATTTAAAGCCGCAATATCCTTCCCATTAAAAAGAATTTTACCGGATTGTATCTTGTACTCAGGTAATCCCATAATAGCATAAGCCAGTGTACTTTTGCCTGTCCCATTCACACCTAAAATGCTATGAATTTCCGCTGGCTTAACCGATAAATTAAGTTCGTCAAGAATTCGACGATTTCCCCTGATTAAGGTAATTTTTTTTAACAGTAACATGGCTAAATATTAGGAATTACCATTCCTCTTTTAAATGTTTCAATAAATTTTCCGCATTACCGAAAACACGGGTCGCTTCGGCAAAGCGGGCAATTCTAAAGGTTTCCAATATTTTTTCTTTTGAAATACCCGCTGTTTTGGCTTTGTTCATCATGGCTTCAATACAAGCAAAACTTCCGGTGGCCAGGGCAGTCGCCAGGTAAATCAATACCCGAGTTTCATCATCCAGGGCGCCCCCTTCCGGCGGCATGGCAAACATATTATTTTGGGCATGCTCAAAAACCATTTCCGGATAGACTTCAGCCGCTAATTTTAACGACTCCGGTAACT
>JALWEA010000054.1 GCA_027039465.1 Calditrichia bacterium
ATAGCGAGAAGCAGTTGGTGGCGTTGTACATGCTTACGGGAAGCGCGGGCATTATGATTCCTTATTGGGCCACCAAATCGCGTCCGGTGAGCAATGCCGCGGCCACCATGGCCATTTACGGGGCAACGCGCGGCATTTTGCACGGTTACCTTTTGGCGCATACTTTCGAAGAGGATCCTTCCGTGCGCCGGACGTTCACCACGAGCATGCTCGTTAGCATCGGTGAAGGTTTTGCGGGCTATCGGTTGGCCACCAACAAGCACTACTCAACGGGACGTGTGGAAGCCATGAGCGTTACCGGTGATTTCGGCATGCTGTTGGGAAGTCACTTTGCTTATTTGGCTCATTACTTTAACGATAACATCGGCACTTCCGCCAGCGCCAGCATTCTTGTCGGAGCCGGACTCGGAATGTGGGCAGGCAAATTACTAAGCGATCAGTACACCTATTCGCGCGGTGATGCACGGATTTTGGAAGCCTGCGCCCTTTTAGGCGCTTACGCGCCTTTGGCGATGGTGGATTTGACCGGTACCAACAACGGCAAAATTTACGCAGGTGCTTCCATGCTGGGCACTTTAACCGGCGTCGGCCTGGCGCATTATTTGTTAAAAGACAAAAACTTTACTTACGGTCAGGGATTGTTTACGGAATTGGGTGAAATCGCCGGAGGCTTATTGTCTTTCGGACTGGCTTATTTGGTCACACCGACGGACAATGCCGATAAGAGCAAAATTTATATGACGGCCAGCTCCATAGGAGCCGGTGCGGGATTTTGGTTGATGTACCGTTCTTTTGCCAAGAAAGCATTAATAAAAAAAACATCATCATCGGTACGGTTTAACCTGCATCCCGAAAGTTTGTTGGGCTTGATGATCAAAAATAATAGAAAAGAAATGCGCCTGCCTTTGGCCGATTTACGGTTTGTATTTTAGATTTCGGGAAGTCCGCCGAAAGGCCGTTGTTAATTTATTGTTTGCCGCGATTGATCCGATCTTAACCGATTCAATGGCTTATCGATTTTTGGAACGTTGCAGTTCCAACAGTTCTTTTTCCAAAGCTTCATTCGCTTCTTCGAATGTTTTGAATTTTTGTATTCCCGGTTTGCATTTGAACCCCAGCAACTTCCGCCCCGTTTCAAGCATTGAGAATACCTTTCTGTAATAGGCTTCATCCGGATTAAAATTCCACAAGGCTTCTTCGGCTTCTTCGAATGTTTTATAGCGATAGATTGGCATGATTCAATTTCTACTTTTGATTATTGACCAATCCATTTTGTCTTTTTCTCTAATTGTGTTTTTCTTCATATTAAGCTTTCAGTCCCTTCATATAGTGGACCTATTAATAAATTAACGAAACCTTTGAAAAAATGCCATGCTATCAGGATTTTCTCAATTTATTGAATATGCGGTACCGATTTCCACTCATACACTAATCATGGCTAAATCCATGTTGATTTACAGATTACATCCCCTTCTCTTCGAAGAAGAGAGGGGGAATGAGGGGGTGAGTTAAATAGAACAAATTTTCCAAAGGTTTCTCTCAGATGTATTTTAAAACGGACAATATTACTTTACCAATTTAGTAATCGGAAAGGAAAACACAGAATAAAACAACAGCCCAAGAATGACGCTGAAATATGATCTGGTCTTAATATGCTTAATGTAATCTCAACAAATCTAATTTCAATTGTCCCTTTCGGGACAAACATTTTTGCAGCTTATATCTGTTCCCACATTTGAAAATGTGGGCTATTATCATAATTCCCTATCGGGAATTTTTTTGCAAATTATTTCATCCTAAAC
>JALWEA010000055.1 GCA_027039465.1 Calditrichia bacterium
TTCTTGATCGGTTTAAATTGGACGGCAAAACGGCGCTGGTTACAGGCGCCAGGCGGGGCATCGGCAAGGCAGGTGCCATTGCTTTGGCCGAGGCCGGTGCGGATATTGTGGCTGTTTCGCGCACGGGCCAAATGGATGAATTGGCCAAACAGGTTACGGCCTTGGGACGCAAATTCCGCAGCTACGCCTGTGATTTTAGCGATCGTAAGGCTTTGTACACCTTTATTGCCGAGGTTTTAAAAGACGTGCCTCAAATTGACATTTTGGTCAATAACGCCGGAACGATTTTGCGCAAACCGGCCGCCGAACACCCCGATGAATATTGGGATACCGTGGTTGAAGTCAATTTAAACGCCCAATTTGTGTTAACCCGTGAAATCGGAAAAACCATGTTAACCCGAGGGTACGGCAAGATTATTTTCATTGCTTCGTTGCTTTCGTTTCAAGGGGGAATTACCGTACCGGGTTATGCCGCAGCCAAAGGCGGTATCCGCACCCTGACCATGGCGCTATCCAATGAATGGGCCGCTAAAGGGGTGAATGTAAACGCCATTGCACCCGGTTACATTGCCACGGATAACACCAAAGCGCTCAGGGAAGATCCGAAGCGCAATAAAGCTATTTTGGAACGTATTCCGGCCGGTCGATGGGGCAAACCCGAAGATATTGCGGGCATGATCGTGTTTTTAAGTTCCGCGGCTTCCGATTACATGAACGGAGCCATTGTTCCGGTTGACGGAGGCTGGCTGGGACGATAAGGTTGAATGGGAAGAAGGTTAAAGGGAACGTTATCCGTTATTCGTATATTCGTTAATCGTAAAAGGCTGTCATTGCGAACTATCCCGCGAGCCTGCGAGCGGGAGAGTGAAGCAATCCCCTCCAAATCGGCAACGGACGTAAGGGATTTTTCGTTCCGTTACAGTTACTCGGCAATCGGACGTGATCTTTCTATATTATCGGGCACAAAAGAGCTTCAATTCAACAATTCACCTAATTGGGCACCCTTCCGTGTTGAAAATCCTGAGCATCGGGACGCGTCGTAGGGAAGGGAACGGGATGGGTTGAAATAATGAACTTGCGAACCTATTATGTCAATAGTAGCTCGTGAACCATGGCTGGCGCGGTCTCTACTCGGCAACCAGTTGCCTTTGACTGCGTCCGGTTCCCGAGTGATTCTGCCGACACTTGTAGGGGCGAAGCATTTCCTTAGCAAATAAAGAAATAATCTGTGTTTTTGGTTGCACAACGTTAAATTTTTTGCGTTTGAAGCTTCTTGACGGAAATGCTTCGCCCTTACTTCGGACAACGTAGGATGAAAGGCAGAATCGTATCGAGGGACGGACGCGCCATCAATTGCCCAGACCGCACTTTCCGAATAACGCATACACGCATACACGAATAACGATAATCCGATTCCCAATTCCAAGTTCCCAGTTCCCAATTCCCAATTACTACCATAGCTCCGCACATCGCAATGCCAAGTCTTTCTTTAGATTTACCAATTTAAAATCTTTTGATCCCTCTTGACAAATTGTTCGCCAATTCTTATTTTGTTTATCGATAAAGTAAACGTTTAAGTAAACGGTTAAGGTAATGGCTCAAAAGATTACTTTAAAAGACCTCGCCCAGGCGCTCAACGTTTCCGTTGTTACCGTTTCCAAAGCGCTGCGCGACCATCCCGATATTTCCGCAAAAATGAAAACACAGGTCAAGAAAACCGCCAAAGAAATGGGCTACATTCCCAATATCGTAGCGCGTAATTTGTCTTCCCGCCGAACCCGCACCATCGGATTGATTGTGCCAAAAATCGCCCACTCCTTTTTTTCGTCGCTTATCGAATCCGTTTACCAATATGCGGCCGAACAAAATTATGAAATCGTCTTAACAACTTCACAGGAAAATCCGGAGTTTGAAAACAAGCATTTGCTCACCATGATTTCCATGCGCGTGGACGGCATTCTGATTTCCGTAACCGACAAGACGGATACCCTTCCCCTGCTGTCCGTTGTGCGGGAGAATCAAATCCCCTTGGTGCAAATCGACCGCACCCTGAATGCCCCGTTTTCGAAGGTGGTTTTTGAAGACGCCGCCGGTACCTATCGCGCGGTTAAGCATGCCATTGACCTCGGCTATCGCAAACTAGCCTTCGTCGGCGGCAATCACAAATTGCACATCGCGCGAGACCGCCTGAACGGGTTTAAGAAGGCGCTGAAAGAAAGCAATCTGCCGGTGCAAAAGCGCTTTTTGGTTCAGGGTGGATTTACGGAAGCGGACGGTTATCGTGCGGTGATGGACTTTAAAAAAAGCAAGCAACTGCCGGAATTTATTTTTGCCGCTACCTATCCCGTGGCTTTGGGTGTGATCAAAGCTGCCAAGGAATTAAATCTTAAAATCCCCGAAGACATCGACCTGATCAGTTTCGGAGGCAGCGAATTCAATACGTTCATTACCCCGGCCATCAGTTTTGTTGAACAGGATACCAAGGAAATGGCCCGTCTGGCCGTTGGGCAGGTCTTACGGGAAATTGAGGCCAATGAACCAGGGCCGCCGGTAGACTTGCGCATTCCTTCCGAACTGCGCTTAAAAGAAACCTGCGTTAAACGAAAGGGGGCATGATGTCTTCTAAATTCACATTACATCCCGATCGTTTTTTTGATCCCGATGAAAACGTGCGCAAGATTGCACGCATCTTGTACCAATCGGTTAAAGATTTGCCCATTGTCAGTCCTCATGGGCATGTGGATCCTGAAATCTTAGCAACCAATCAACCGTTCCCGGATCCTGCGGAATTGATTATCATTCCCGACCATTACATTTTCCGCCTTTTGTATTCTCAGGGCATTCCGCTGGAAGAATTGGGCATTCCCGCTTTGGACGGCAGCCCGGTGGAGAAAGATCATCGCAAAATTTGGCAACGTTTTGCCGATCATTTTTATTTGTTTGCCGGAACGCCGACCGGCGTGTGGTTGCAGCATGAATTCAGCGAGGTCTTTGGTATCGAAGAGAAATTGAATTCCGCCAATGCCATGCGTATTTACGATGTCATTCAACAAAAATTACAAACGCCGGAATTTTTACCCCGCACTCTGTTTGAACGCTTTAACATCGAAGTTTTAACCACAACCGACGGCGCATCCGATCGTCTTGAATTTCACCGACAAATTCTGGAATCCGGTTGGCAGGGCAAGGTCATCCCGTGTTTCCGTCCCGATGCGGCGGTGAACATTACCGCAATGAATTGGAAGCGGGAGATCGAGGCGCTTGGTGAGGTCTGCGGTTTTGAAATTACGGATTACAACAGGTTTATTCGGGCCATTGAAGAACGCAGGGCGTTTTTCAAATCCATGGGTGCCGTTTCAACCGATCAAGGGGTTGTTTCACCGTACACGCATCGGCTTTCACCGCAGGAAGCGGATGTCATTTTTCAACATGCACTCAAGGGGCAGGCAACGGAAGACGAAGCATCCTTGTTCACGGCCAACATGCTCATGGAAATGGCGCGCATGAGCATCGAAGACAGCCTGGTCATGCAAATTCATCCGGGTTCGTTTCGCAACCACAATCAATACGTCTACCGCAAATTCGGCCCGGACAAAGGCGCCGATATTCCCCTGCAAACCGAGTACACGCGCAATCTTTACGAATTGTTGAATGCCTATGGAAATGATCCCCGTTTAACGCTGATTGTCTTCACTTTGGACGAGTCTACCTATTCCCGCGAGTTAGCGCCGTTGGCCGGTCACTACCCTGCCATGAAATTAGGTCCGGCCTGGTGGTTTCATGACAGCATCGAGGGCATGACCCGATTTTTACAACGCGTCACGGAAACGGCCGGTATTTACAACACGGTGGGTTTTAATGACGATACGCGCGCCTTCCCCTCCATTCCTGCCAGACACGATTTGAATCGACGTATCAATGCCAATTTTCTAGCAGGAAAAGTGGCACGCCACATTATTGAAATGGACGAGGCATTGCAAATGATTCATGCTTTAACTTACGATTTGGTCAAACAGGCTTACAAACTGTAAAGGTTTTAAGATGATTATCGAAGAACGCGCTTACGCCCGCGCCGGACTGCTAGGCAATCCTTCGGACGGGTATTTCGGCAAAACCATTTCGGTTTCGGTTAAAAATTTCGGGGCGCACATCCTGCTTTACGAAAGCCCGGAAATTTACATCCAACCGAATGAAGGCGATCTGAATCGGTTCAGAAATATGTTCGCCTTAATCGAACAAATCGAGCAAAACGGGTATTACGGTGCCGAGCGTTTAATCAAGGCGGCCATTAAGAAGTTTGTCGAATATTGCCTGCAAAATCAAATTCCTCTTGAAAATAAAAACTTTACCATTCGCTATCACACCAATATTCCGCGGCAGGTCGGCCTGGCCGGTTCCAGCGCCATCATTACGGCTACCATGCGCGCCCTGCTCAAATTCTATCGGGTTACCATTCCCAAAGAAATTTTGCCTACGTTAATTTTGAAAGCCGAAACCGAGGAGCTGGGCATTAACGCCGGATTGCAGGATCGGGTGATTCAGGTGTACGAGGGCTGCGTTTACATGGATTTCGATAAAACCCATCTGCAAGAGCACGGTTACGGAAAGTACACCCCGTTAAATCCGGAGGCCATTTTGCCCCATCTTTACGTCGCTTACAAAACGGATCTGAGCAAAATTTCCGGCACGGTGCTCAACGACATTCGCGTGCGATACGAACAGGGCGATCCGGTTGTGCTTAACACATTAAAAGAAATCGCCTCTTTGGCCGAGCAGGGCAAAGTCTTGATTGAAAAGGGCGACATCGAAGCCCTGAATATTTTGATCGATAAAAACTTCGATTTACGGCGCAAGATTATGAATATCTCACCCGGTAATTTGGAAATGGTGGAAGTCGCCCGTCAATGCGGCGCTTCGGCCAAGTTTTCGGGCTCGGGAGGTTCCATCATCGGCTTGTACAAGGACAACCAAACGCTGACCCGCTTAATGGTGGAATTAAAGAAAATAAAAGTCAGGGTGATTAAACCGTTTATTTATTAAAAGGAGTAAATAGAATGATTCGAAAAGCGGTAATTCCGGCAGCCGGTTTGGGCACGCGCTTTTTACCGGCAACCAAAGCCCAACCCAAGGAAATGTTACCGATTATTGATACGCCCGTCATTCAATACGTGGTGCAGGAGGCGGTGGATGCCGGCATCGACGACATCTTGATTATTTCGGGAAAAGGCAAACGCGCTTTGGAAGATCACTTTGACCGCAATTGGGAGCTGGAAGCCATACTGCAGGAAAAAGAAGATGAGTATTGGTACAATCAAATTCGGCACATCGGCGATATGGCCAACATTCATTACATCCGTCAAAAAGAAATGAACGGTTTGGGCGATGCCATTCGTTACGCGCGCCAACATGTCGGGGTGGAAGCCTTTGCCGTGCTTTTGGGCGACACCATTATCGATACGGTGATTCCGGTGGTGCAGCAATTGGTCGATATTTACGAACAATATCAACGCTCGGTTGTGGCCGTGGAAGAAGTGCCGAAGGAAAAAGTTTCGCGTTACGGAATTATCGGAGGCAAGGAGCTTGGGAAAAACCTTTGGCAAATTACGGACATGATCGAAAAGCCTTCCGTGGAACAGAGTCCGAGCAATTTGGCCTTTGCCGGACGCTACATTTTAACGCCGGATATTTTCAGGGCGTTGGAGCAAACACAACCGGGTAAAAACAACGAAATTCAATTAACCGACGCCATGCGTATTTTGATGAAACGGGAAGCGGTCTATGCCTATCGCATCGAAGGCAAGCGTTTTGACATCGGCAACAAGATGGATTATTTGAAAACCATTGTGCATTACGGGCTCAAGCGTCCGGAATTCAGAGATGAATTCCGGCAATTCCTGAGTCAGCAGGTAAAAGAAGAATTAAAAAAGGAATGACCGAAATGGGTTCATTTTCCCGTCGAATCTTTTTTCTTTTAGCGATCATTTTGGCGGTTGCTTTGGTCTTTAGCGGTTGCCAACGGCAAAAAAAAGTAACCGTACTCAAATTGGGCCACGTGCTTGATGTGAATCATCCGGTGCATAAAGCCATGGTTTACATGGGCAAAGTGTTGGCAAAAAAATCGCATGGCACGATGCGCATCGATATTTATCCCAGCGGGCAACTGGGCGCCGAGCGCGATTTAATCGAGCTTTTGCAAATCGGCAGCTTGGCCATGACCAAAGTTTCCACCAGCCCGTTGGAGTCGTTTGTGCCGGAGATGAAGATATTCAGTTTGCCCTATGTGTTTCGCAATCGGCAACATTTGTGGAAGGTGCTGAACGGCCCGATCGGTAAAAAACTTTTGCTGGCCGGTGTACCTTTTCGTTTACGCGGCTTGTGCTATTACGATTCCGGCAGCCGCAGTTTTTACACCAAAAAAGTACCGATTTACACCCCTGCCGATTTGAAGGGTTTGAAAATCCGTGTGATGAAAAGTCAGACCGCGGTGCAAATGATTCGTGCTTTGGGCGGCTCGGCCACACCGATTTCCTGGGGTGAGCTGTACACCGCTTTGCAGCAGGGCGTAGTTGACGGTGCCGAAAACAATCCGCCAAGCTTTTACCTTTCCAAGCATTACGAGGTTTGTAAATATTATTCTTTGGATGAACACACCTCTATCCCGGATATTTTGCTCATCAGCGAACCCATTTGGGAGGGCCTTACCAAGCAGCAACAAAAATGGCTTCAGGAAGCGGCGGACGAATCGGTGCTCTACGAGATTAAGCTTTGGAAACAAGCCACGGAACACGCCATGGAAGAAGTGCAAAAAGCGGGTGTTAAGATTATTCATCCCAATAAAGAACTATTTAGGGAAAAAGTAAAAGGCATGTACGAAAATTACAAGGGTACGCCGGTGTACACCTTGCTTCAACAAATTGAAAACATTCATTAAGCGGAGAAAAACATGGAAAGAGTGACGCGTATTATAGACAAAACGCTTGCCGTTTTTCTCATGTTTTTAATGAGCATGATGGTGCTAACCGTTACCTGGCAGGTGATCAGCCGTTTCATTGTCAAGTCTCCCAGCTCGTTCACCGAAGAGTTGGCGCGCTTTCTGCTCATCTGGATCGGCCTGTTAGGCGCCAGCTACGCCCTGCGTACCAAAGCTCATTTGGGAATTGACATCCTGCCCAAATACCTGAAAGGTCTGCAACGGAAATTAATTCTTTTGTTGATTTACCTGCTGGTGATCGCTTTTTCCCTGTTCGTCATGGTAATCGGCGGGTATCGTTTGGTGGATTTAACATTTACGCTGGATCAAACATCGGCCGCCATGGGCATCCGCATGGGCTATGTGTACTCAGTGCTGCCGCTGAGCGGTTTGATTATGATCTATTATTCCGTTGTGGCCATGATTGAAATCGTAAAGAACGGGGAAAACTAATGGAACTGTCCGTTATTGTTTTGGTCGTTAGCTTTGTTGTTTTATTGGCCGTCGGGTTGCCCATTGCTTACGGTATCGGTATTTCCACGATTTTGACCATGTTTTTTACCATTGCGCCCGGCCCGGCCGTTACAACAGTTGCGCAGCGCATGGCCACCGGCATCGATAGCTTTGCTTTGCTAGCCATTCCCTTCTTTATTTTGTCCGGTCAGTTAATGGGAAGGGGCGGCATTGCCCGACGTCTGATTGATTTTGCCAAAGTGTTGGTGGGCATGTTCCCTGGCGGACTGGCGTATGTGAACACTCTGGCCTGCATGTTTTTCGGATCGATTTCCGGTTCGGCGGTGGCGGCCACTTCGGCCATCGGCAGCTTCATGATTCCTACCATGGAAAAAGAAGGTTACGACAAAACATTCAGTACGGCCGTAACCGTAACCGGCTCAACCACGGGGTTGCTCATTCCGCCAAGCAATGTGTTAATCGTTTATTCTCTGGCCAGCGGCGGCGTTTCCATTGCGGCCCTGTTTGTGGCAGGCTACCTACCCGGGATTTTAGTTGGGTTAGCCTTGATGTCCGTTAGTGCGGTTATTGCTCTGCGGCGCAAATATCCGGTAGGGCAACGGGAAACATTGAAGGCCGGATTAAAAAAATTCCTGGATGCTATTCCCAGCTTGCTGTTGGTCATTATCGTTATCGGCGGCATCATTGCGGGCATTTTTACGGCCACGGAAGCCAGCGCCATTGCGGTTATTTATTCGTTGGTACTCACCCTGATTTACCGCGAGGTTAAGATAAAAGATTTGCCGGATATTTTAATCAAGACCGTGGAGACAACGGCTATTGTCATGCTGTTGATCGGAACGTCTTCCGCAATGTCCTGGATTTTATCCTATGAAAATATTCCGCAAAATATCAGCCAGGCGCTGATTGCCGTCACTCATAGCAAGATCATTATTCTGTTGATCATCAATCTTATTCTGCTGGCGGTGGGCACGTTCATGGACATGACGCCAGCGGTGTTGATTTTCACCCCGATTTTTCTGCCGGTGGTTACCCAATTGGGCATTACGCCGTTGCAATTCGGAATTATCATGGTGCTGAATCTTTCCATCGGTTTGACGACCCCGCCTGTCGGGTCGGTACTTTTTGTCGGTTGCGGCATCGGGAAAGTGAGCATTCCCCAACTTTCCAAGGCCCTGCTGCCGTTCTACGCCGTGATGATTTTAGCCTTGCTACTGGTTACCTACATTCCGTGGATTTCATTGGTTCTGCCGAAAGTGTTCGGATTGTAAAACAAAAGGGGAGATGATTAGGACGTTTATTTGAAACTTTTGAAAAATTAAATTGCGATGTTTAACTCACCCCCTTATTCCGCTTCCCTGCGGCCAGATGGGGCGGGCTGAAATAAAAAATATCATTTAATTTGAGAGAAAATTTTATCAGAGTAGCTTCACTTGAAAAAAGGAAAAACCGAATGGCCATAAAACCATTGAGTAAATATTCTTTCGGCCTGGGTGATCGCTTTGCGCATCAGGCCAAAGCTCAGCTTAAAGCCATCATTTTGGCAAAGAAAGCGGGTCTGCACATTACGCCGGTTTGGAATAAGTCCTACCGTGAACACCGCATTATCGGCAGCAGTCCGGAAGAGACGCGCCAAAAAGCGGATGAAGCCGTGCAGGCATTGGGCTGGCAGAGCGATTACTTTGTGGATGCCGACCACATCGGGCTAAAAACCGTGGATTTCTTTTTGAACAGCAGCGATTTTTTTACGCTGGATGTGGCGGATTTTATCGGGCAAAAGGCTGATGCCGGAGTCATTCGGTCCTTTGTTCGCGCAAATGGAAAATTCATCGGTGAATTGTCAATTCCCGGTTTGCAAGAGCCGTTACAAATTAAACCTGAAACCATTGAGCAAGTGGCCGATGACTATTTATTGGCGGTTCGGGAAGCGGGCAAAATCTATCGCCATATTCTTCAAAACAAGGGCGAGCGGCCCTTTGCCGTGGAAGTTTCGTTTGATGAAACCGAAAAACCGCAAAGTCCGGTTGAGATTCTGTTTATTTTGTCTGCGCTATCGGCAGAGGGAATTCCGGTACAGACGATTGCGCCGAAATTTTCCGGGCGTTTCAATAAGGGAATCGATTACGTGGGCGATTTGCATCGCTTTCGCAATGAATTTGAACAAGATTTGGCGGTTATTCGTTTTGCCGTCCGCACGTTTAATTTACCGGACAATTTAAAGTTAAGCGTTCATTCCGGTAGCGACAAATTCTCACTTTATCCCATTATTTGCAAGGCGCTGCAAAAGTTTGACGCCGGTTTGCATCTTAAAACCGCGGGAACCACCTGGCTGGAAGAGCTAATCGGTTTGGCCGAGGCCGGAGGCGAAGGCTTGCAGATTGCCAAAGAGATTTATTACGCCTCGTTGAGACGCTTTGATGAACTGTGCGCCCCTTACGCAACGGTGATTGATATCGACCGCAGCGAATTGCCCGACCCGCAGGAAGTCAAAAACTGGGACGGACAAAAATTTGCAGAAACGTTGCGCCATGATGAAGCGAATCCGAATTACAACCCGCATTTTCGACAGTTGTTGCATGTCGGTTACAAAGTGGCCGCGGAAATGGGGCATCGCTTTACGGATGCTTTGCAACGCTTTGAACCCGTCATTGGCGAGCAGGTTACGCAAAACATTTTTGACCGGCATATCCGGCCGTTATTTTTGGAAGAATAAAAAAGAAAGGATTTAAATGTCTGCACTTAACATATCCCAAGCGTTCAGTGTCAAAAACAAAGTAATTGCCATTACCGGAGGCACCGGCATTTTGGGCAGCGAGATCGGCTGCACTTTGGCCGAAAACGGCGCAAAAGTGATCTTCCTCGATTTAAATCCCGAGCTTCCCGCGGGAATTTTGGAACGTCTAGATAAGGCACAAGCCGAATACATGGTTTTGAAATGCAACGTTCTGGAAAAAGAAAGCATTCAGGCGGCGCTTGATGACATTCTAAGCGCTTTCGGCAAAACGGACGTTTTAATTAACGGCGCAGGGGGCAACCATCCTAAAGCGACCACCGGCCCGGATTTGCCGTTTTTTGACATTGCTCCACAGATCTTCAATCGGGTTGTGGAATTGAATTTGGCCGGAACGGTTTTACCGAGTCAAATCTTCGGCCGTTATTTTTCCCGGAATAAAAGCGGGGTGATCATCAATATTTCGTCCATGAATGCCTTCCGCCCGCTGACGCGCATTCCGGCCTACTCTGCGGCTAAAGCGGCGGTTAGCAATTTTACCCAATGGCTAGCCACCCATCTGGCGCAGGAATATTCAGCGGATATTCGGGTCAATGCCATTGCGCCCGGCTTTTTTATGACCAAACAAAATCGTTATTTGCTAATCGATGAAAATACGGGCGAACTGACCGAACGCGGAAAACAGATTTTAGCGCACACCCCGGCAGGCCGTTTCGGCGACCCGCAGGATTTGATCAGCACCATTGTCTGGTTGATTTCACCGGCCTCGTCGTTTGTAACGGGCATTGTCGTGCCCATTGACGGCGGCTTTTCAGCCTTTAGCGGAGTGTAATCATTTTAAAAGAAAGGTACATCATGAAATACACCATCGGAATAATCGGCTTGGGCGTAATGGGACAAAACCTAGCCCTGAACATCGAAAGCCACGGATTTCCCGTTGTCGGCTTTGATATTGACGCGGCAAAACGAAAAGCTTCGGCTGAAAAATTCGGCGGCAAAAAAATGGCGGTGGCGCAAACATTGCAGGAATTTGCAGACTTTTTGCAAAGCCCGAAACGTATTTGGCTCATGGTTCCGGCCGGGGCGCCCGTGGATACCGTCATTCAAGATCTGAAACCTTTGTTAAATAAAGGCGACTTGATCATTGACGGCGGTAACAGCCACTTTTTAGACACTGAGCGACGTTACAAATCTTTAAAAAAAGAAGGTTTGCTGTTTATCGGTACCGGTGTTAGCGGCGGTGAAGAAGGCGCCTTACGTGGGCCGTCCTTAATGCCTGGGGGAGACCCGCAGGCCTGGCCGTTGGTCGAAGCTATTTTTAAAGCCATTGCAGCCAAAACGGAAGACGGATCGGCTTGCGCCGAATGGCTAGGCGAAGGCGGAGCCGGACATTTTGTAAAAATGGTGCACAACGGCATCGAGTACGCCGACATGCAGATGATCAGCGAGGCTTATTTTCTGCTGCACCGCCTATTGGGCCTAACGCCGCAGGAGTTGAGTTTAATTTTTAACGAATGGAATCAGGGCGAATTAAATAGTTACCTGATCGAAATTACCTCCAAAATTTTAGCGAAGAAAGATGAAGAAACCGGCAAGCCCATGGTTGATGTGATTTTAGATCGGGCGGGCCAAAAAGGCACCGGCAAATGGGCGGGACAAACGGCGCTTGATTTGGGCATTCCGGCGCAAACCATTACGGAGGCTGTTTTTGCACGCGGCATGAGCGCCTTAAAAGATGAACGAACGGTGGCCGCCAAAATTTTGTCCGGGCCGAACGTTGAATTCAAGGAAGACGCAAAAACTTTCACAGAAGAAATCCGTCAGGCTTTGTATGCGGCCAAAGTGTGTTCCTACGCGCAGGGTTTTCAGTTAATGCGTGCGGCCAACGAGGAATACGGTTGGCAATTGAATTTCGGTAAAATCGCCTTGATTTGGCGTGCCGGTTGTATTATTCGCGCTCAGTTTCTTGACAAAATCAAAACGGCCTTTGAAAAAAATGCTTCTTTAACCAATCTGTTGCTTGATGATTATTTCAAGGAAGTCGTTGCCAAAAATCAGCAGGCTTGGCGTCGGGTAGTAGCCCTGGCGTCGGAATCCGGTTTGCCGGTTCCGGCTTTCAGTAGTGCCCTAACCTACTACGACGGTTACCGCACCGAACGCTTACCGGCCAATCTGTTACAGGCACAACGCGACTATTTCGGTGCGCACACTTACGAACGGGTGGATCGGCCGCGGGGTCAATTTTTCCACACACAATGGCTTTAAAAGGAAGGTGAGAGCAATGCTTTATTTTGCCCGAGGTTCCGCTGCTCAGGAAATGAGTGCGGATCAAATCAAAGAGGCTTTATTTTTGACGCTGCAAAAAATCGGTACCCGTAAAAAGGTGCTGGCCATTCCGCCGGATTTTACGCGTTTCCATTCCTTTGCGGGGCTGATTACCAAATTTGCGGAAGAATATTTTGGCGACCAATTAACGGACATTTTACCGGCGGTAGGCACCCATTCTCCCATGACCAAAGATCAGATCGCCACTATGTTTCCGGGCGTCACGCCGTCCAAGTTTCGTGTGCACGACTGGCGCCATGACGTGTTGACGCTTGGTGTGGTTCCGAGCAATTTTATCCGCAAGGTTACGGAAGGAAAGATCGATTACTCCTGGCCCGCGCAGGTTAACAAACTGCTAGTGCAGGGCCGGTATGATCTCATCCTTTCCATCGGTCAGGTGGTGCCGCACGAAGTGATCGGCATGGCCAATTACAATAAAAATATTTTTGTGGGAACCGGCGGTGTGGAAGGCATTAACAAAAGCCATTTTATCGGCGCGGTTTACGGCATGGAGCGCATCATGGGCAGGGCAAACAATCCCGTGCGTGCCGTTTTGAATTACGCTTCGGATCATTTTGCCAAAGACCTGCCCATTGTTTATGTGCTGACCGTGGTCGATAAGAACAAGGCCGGACAGTTGGCGGTAAAAGGGCTGTTCATCGGTGACGACGTTGAATGTTTTGAACGGGCTGCGGAGCTATCGCTAAAGGTGAATTTTGAAATGCTGGATCGACCGTTGGAAAAGATCGTGGTCTATTTGGATCCTTCGGAATACAAAAGTACCTGGCTAGGCAACAAAAGCATTTACCGCACGCGCATGGCCATTGCTGATGGCGGAGAATTGATTATTTTAGCGCCAGGTCTCAAAGAATTCGGCGAAGATGCGGAGATCGACCGTTTAATTCGCAAATACGGTTATTTGACCACACCGGAAATTTTACAATTGGTGAAGGACAATGAAGATTTGCAGAACAATTTGGCGGCGGCCGCCCATTTGATTCACGGTTCGTCTGAAAATCGTTTTAAAATTACCTATTGCCCGGGACATTTGAGCGAAAAAGAGATCGAATCCGTCAATTATAATTATGCCCCGTTGGATGAGATGAGGCAACGCTACCGCCCCGAAACATTAAAAGACGGATTTAATATGATGCCGGACGGAGAAGAAATTTTTTACATCTCCAATCCGGCTTTGGGATTGTGGGCCTTTAAAGAGCGCTTTCAAAAATAATATACGATCCAACGAAAGATCAAAAAAACGAATCCGTCCGCTCAAAAAAGGGCAAAAGCCCCTTTTGGGGTAAAATTATTATTTAGGTCCTGTCTTGAAGGATGGGGCTAAATTTTTAACATTCAACAATTCAAGATTTACGCCCTTTAGGGTTTTTTAGAGTAAACACATTAATGTCAGACTCTTACGGAGGAAAATAAGCAATGAGTAAGCTTAAAATTCGCAACCGGGAAGGTTCACTGGATTTTCTTTCACTTGGTGCCATGATACATCGTTTGGATCCTGGCGTTGTTCCTTTTCGAAAAGCACGCTCGGCCCAAATTCACATTTCGGGCGGGGAATACAATGTGGCCGCCAACTTGGCGGATTGCTTCGGTTTAAAAACGGGTATTGCCACGGCCATGGTCAATTACGGCATCGGAGAATTGGTGCAAAATCGCATTCGGGAAATGGGTGTAAAGCCCTTTTTCAAATATTTTGAACACGATGGCGTGCGCGGCCCCAACATAGCAACGGTTTACAGCGATCGCGGGTACGGCGTGCGTCCCCCCGTTGTTTTTTACAATCGATCGAATGAAGCGGCGGCCCTGTTAAAACCAGGTGATTTTGATTGGGATCGCATTTTTACGCAAGGGGTGCGTTGGCTTCATTCCGGAGGTATTTTTGCCGCCTTATCCGAAACAACCTCCCGGTTAATCGTCGAGGCCATGAAAGCCGCGCACAAACACGGGGTCATCAATTCCTTTGATTTAAATTATCGGGCCAAGCTTTGGGCGCCCATTGGCGGTTTGAAAAAAGCGCAGCAGGTGCTTGCTGAAATCGTGGAAAACGTGGATGTGCTGCTTGGCAATGAAGAAGATCTGCAAATGGGCTTGGGCATTCCCGGACCGGAAGTGGCTTCGGCTTCCAAATTCGATACGGGACCTTTTTTTGAAATGATCGAAAAAGTAACCCAACGTTTTCCCAATGTTAAATTGGTGGCCACCACGCTGAGAGAAGTCAAATCCAGCAATCGGCATCACTGGGGTGCGGTTATGTGGTACGACGGGCAAAAATTTTCCACTCCCAAAGCTGAGCTGGATGTGCTGGATCGCATTGGCGGCGGTGACGGATTTGCCGCCGGATTGATTTACGGATTGCTCTCGGGTCGTGAGCCCGAAGAGGCTTTGAGACTCGGTTGGGCGCACGGTGCGTTGCTGACGACCTTTCCTGGCGATACGACCATGGCCAAATTAGCCGAAGTGGAAGCCTTTGCCAAGGGCGGAAGCGCCAGGGTGCAGCGGTAAAATCCTAACCAAAAATATTTGAAATTCAGAAAAACCAAGTACCATCTTAATTCCCCTTCCCTGAGGTATCAGGGAAGGGATTAGGGGATGGGTTAACAAATAAAAACAGCAACTAAAAATGATAGAGATAAACTCTCAGATTTCACGACCAAGAATCTAAATAGAAAAGAAGAATGTAAGAATGCAAATTTGGGTTGATGCGGATGCCTGTCCCGGAGCCATTAAAAACATATTAATCCGTGCGGCAAAGCGCACGGGCATTGAAATGACTTTGGTGGCCAATCATCCGCTTAGAGTACCACCTGTAAAAAATATTCATTTTTTGTTGGTACCCTCCGGTTCCGATGTGGCGGATAATGAGATTTTAAAACAAATTACTGCCGGTGATCTCGTCATTACGGCGGACATTCCGTTAGCAAATGAGGTGCTTAAGAAGAAATGCTACGCTTTGAGCCCTCACGGGGAATTATTTAATTTGGATTCCATTGGTGCCCGCCTGAGTATGCGCAATTTTATGGAATCGTTGCGTGCGGCAGGGGTTAAAACGGGCGGACCGGAGGCCATGAATCCGAGCACGAAAAAAGCATTTGCGGATCAATTGGATCGTATTTTGACGCAGGCGCAAAAAAATTCCCCGTAAAAAAATATTCAAACGGGGAATTTCTTTAATCACTACTTAGAATCCCATTCTTCCGCGTCCGCCTCTACCGCGAGGTCTGCGTTCCGGCATCGGTCTATTCGGGCGTTGTTTTAAATAGTTTTTATATTTTTCCTTTTGAGAATCGTTTAAAAGATTCAATATTTGCGTGTTTGTTTTTTCTCTTTGATCAACAGCCGCAGCACGCATTGCCTGACGATTGCCTTTGTTCTGTTCGTAAATTTTCTTCATGCGGGCATCCGCGTCTTCAAAAATTTTATGAATGGCCTTCTTTTGGTCGGCCGTTAAATTCAAAACGGCATCCAAGTTTTTAATGCGTTGATCGATGGTCGGTTGTTTAGGACCTTGCATCATTTGCGGGCGCATACGTTGGGCAAAAATAAACTGTGTGCTTAATGCCAGGAATAGAGCTGTCAGGATCAGATTACGTTTCATAATTTCTTCCTTTCCGATTTGGTTAGTTATTGAATTGGTTTGATACTTTCAAGAATTGTGCCAGATGTGGAAAAGAAGCATTTTAGGGAGAATAATCCGATTCATTCGAAAAAAATGACGATAGGATCGACCAAAATGTCGAAAGCGGCTAAGAATGAAATCCTTAAAATTAAGTTTGTCCAATTACTCGGACGGAGGATGGTTTAATACCTTTAAACCGGTCTCCCCTTCCGAGTTGGCAATTAGAACCGTACCGCAACTGTCACTCCAAACATTAACCGAAGTGCGCAGCATATCCAAGATGCGGTCAACAGCTAAAATAAGGCCGATGCCCTCCAACGGCAATCCGACGGCTTTCAGAATGATGGTGATCATTACCAACCCCGCCATGGGAATACCGGCCGCCCCGATGCTGGCTAAGAGCGCGGTCACCACCACGATGATCTGTTGGACAAAACTCAGATGAATTCCGTAAACCTGTGCAATAAACATGGCAGCTACGCATTCGTAAAGCGCCGTGCCGTCCATGTTAATGGTGGCGCCTAAAGGCAAAACAAAACTGCTGATTTTGTTGGAAACGCCGGCATTGTTTTCAATATTATCAATGGTCAGGGGCAAAGTAGCCGAAGATGAGGAAGTTGAAAAAGCAGTCATTAATGCGGCGGACATGGCTTTGAAATGTTTTAGCGGCGAAATACCGCCCAATAAATAAATGATCAGCGGTAAAGTGACGGTGGCGTGAATGATCAAACCCAACAAAACGGTCAGCATGTATTTAAAAAGAGGAATAAACGCTTCAAGACCGGTTTGGGCGATAATTTTAGCGATTAAAGCAAATACGCCGATCGGGGCAAACAATATGATGAAATGGGTTAATTTCATCATAACACGAAAAATACCTTCGAACAAATTGGTCAATTGCGTCCGATAAGGATCGGATGTGCGGGTGATAAAAAATCCGAAAAGCAACGAGAAGAAAATGGTGGGTAAAATTTCACCTTTGACCATGGAAGCCAACGGGTTTGTCGGAATGATGCGCAGCAAGGTTTCTTTAAACGTAGCGGCACTAGTATTGATATTATGAGGAGCCTGATGAAAACCGAAATTCGCGCCGACGCCTGGGTGGATCAGGTTAACCAAAACCAAGCCGGTTAAAATGGCAAAGATGCTGGTCATGATGTAATAGGTAAATGTTTTGGCTGCCAGGCGTCCGAAATTTTCGGCATCGCCCAATCCGGTCACACCGGAAATGATGGACGAAACAATCAACGGTACAATGATCATTTTCAGAGAGCGCAGAAAAATAGTTCCCAAAATGGCAACCTGATCGGTAACAAAAGTTTCGAAGTGAAAGAAACGGGCCACAACCGCCAAAGCCACGCCGGTTATTAAGCCGATAAAAATCTGCCAGTGTAAGGGCATTTTCAAGAGTTTCATTAAGAATCCTTTTAATCCGATGCCGATATTTAAATTAAAAATAAAAACAAAATTTAGGTAAAAAAGAAATGTTATTCAAACCTAACTTGAGCGATTCTTAGTTAGAAGAAAAAACCTTTTGGGTATTTAAGACGTTGTGTTTATATTACTTAAAACACATAGACAATAACTAAACCCAACAACCCAAAAGGTTATAGAGAATAT
>JALWEA010000056.1 GCA_027039465.1 Calditrichia bacterium
GGTACATGGGCATGATGCCGGGAATGTACAAATGCTCGTCAGGCCCGTGATGATTTTCTCCCAAAACCTTAACGATGACAATGGGTATTCCCTTATTGGTAAAAAAGCGCGCATCCGAAGAGCCGTTTTCCGCACGGATTTCAATGGGATGTTGAAAATAAGTTTGCATTAAATCACGCATGGTAAGAACGTGTTCGTCATCGGGCGGCAAGTAAACCCGTTCGCTGGCCGTTAATTTTTCCACTTTGGCAAAACGGACGATTTTTCGAATCTTTTCAAACATCTCGTCGGCCGTAACGTCTTCCGTGAAATAAATATTGATTTTCATTTCGGCGTAATGCGGCGCAAACGACGGTTCGTTTTCCACCTTAATATCATAAGAAGAATAGGTGGTAAACCAATTGTTGTCCTCCGTGGCTAATTTTTGTTCTTCGAAGGTATGCATGATTTGGCGATAATCGCGAACCAATAAATCAAAGGCATTTTGCCCGTCCCAGGGGTAGGGGTGACGCCCCGATTCGCTTTGGGTGGAAAGTTTGATTTTGAGAATACCCTTTTCCGCATGAATGACCGCGTAATTGTAACCGCCGTCCCCGTTGATCAATATTTTGGGCAAATAGCCCGCTTCCGCTAATTTTTTAGCGCCGTTGGCGCCTCCGATTTCTTCATCAAAGGTTAGCATCAGTCCGGCATCGATTGCGGGTTCTTCCGTTGCCAAATCCTTTAAAAGGTGCATGGCAATAGCGTCAAAACCTTTCATATCCACCGAGCCCCGGCCGAACAGGGCATCGCCCTTAATAACCGGTTGGAACTGGTGATCGGCTCCGTCCACCACATCCAAATGCCCTTGCAAAAAGAAGAAAGGATGTTTGCTTTTGTTGCGGCTGATAATCAAAGCCGGATATTTGTTAAAATATTTCTTTTCCACGCTTAATGGCGTTCCAGCAAAAAAGGCTTCCACATAGCGAACCGCTTTTTCGAACTCATCAAAACGACCGTCCACCGTGCGCAGACGAATTAAATCCTGCAACGTGTTTAGTATTGCATCCTGCTTATCCGTTTGTTGCATTTAAGTGCTCCTTTAAAAAATTAATCACCGCTGACCGTTCGGAAACGGCAGCGCGTTTAAATTTAAAATCCTGTACTTCCTTCAGAAAATGTTCCAAAATACTGGGATGGGTTTGACGGAAGAAAACCGTTCCGAGGTCAAACAAAATTACTTCACGGTTAATGATCTCATAATTGACCAAAAAGAATTGCCTGGGAATCAGAACAACTTCAAAATTCAAAGGATCGTTTTCCAGACGATCAATGACCCCTTCAATGCATTCCACAATCAATTTTTTATCCAACCGATCAAATGGTTCGCGCTGGTGAATGAAATCGATGACTTCGCTTTCGACCACAATCTCGATGCGTCGTTTCTCTTTGCGCCTGATTACATCTTGTCTTTTCTTGAAAGCTTCGATAGCCAATTCCAATTTTTCGCCGGGAATTTCGTAAATATTTTTCAGAAACTGACGACGCAGTTCAACCGATTGGTTGGCAATACTGAAATTTCTGGAGACCGAAATACGCTCGCCGCCGTTAGGTCCGAACCATACATCCTCAAAATGAGCGTAACTTAAACTTTCCTTATATTGCTCGGGAAAAATCGGGAAGGTATTCACATCCAAATCCAAAAGGGCATCCATACTCAACTGAAGCGCTTTGCAAATTTTCTCCAATTTTTCCACGCTGGCCTGATGGTGCCCGTTAATGATCGAATACAATGTCTGAGCTTCGATGCCGGTT
>JALWEA010000057.1 GCA_027039465.1 Calditrichia bacterium
CATGTAATCGAAAATTTGTTTGCCACCGATTTTTTTAATTTTCCAGTAAAAAGGGGGCAAGGAATTTTGTTTTTGCGGTGTAAGGGGCGGTAGGCGCAATTTACCGGTTTGAGCCAAAATTCGGGAGCCCCGTTCCAACTGAATGTAAAGGATGTTCGGAGAGCGGGTAATTTGCATCAGCCAACGATGCAAGCGATGAAAGCGCAGCATTTTGTTGGTAATGGATGGCCGGTAAGGCACAAAAATAAAACCGCGATGGTTGGACCGTCGTATTAAAATGCCAGGCGGAACCATGGGAGGGGTATGGGCCGGATCGATGAGCAATATATTGGAGTCGGGTGCCATGGAATGAATAAGCTTGGCAAAATGCTCTCCAATGATTTTTGCGGGGAAGCGATGCCCCCGTTTGGTGGGCGGTTCGATTAATTTACCGGAATTGTCGAAAAAGATAATCCTCCCGCCGATTCGACTTCTGGCAAAATCCAAAATGCGTTTTTTGTCGGGATAATTCAAACTGTCCAGTTGCCGAATCGTTAACCCGTCTTCTTTTAGGCGGCCTCGTCGTTCGGCAAAAACTTCTTCGTCATAGCGCAACATATTTTCGCTGCCGCGCACAATGGTTTCGGCAACCAATCGGCTCTGGTCGGCCCATAAGCGCACCAAATCTTTTCTTGTGGAATAATATTCAAGCAATGCCGGTAATAAAATAAGTAAGGCCAAAAGTACAAAAAGAATGATGCCCCAAATTTTCATGGGCGTTGTTTTTTTTGCCATAATTTTGCAATCCGTGTTTCGTAATATCGGTAAATAAAATACAAAATACGTGCCAAAGATGAAAATGGTATTCAAGGTTTGAAACGGGACAACATCATTCGGGATGATTTCGGGAGTTTGGAAATGATTTTACGAATTATTACAACTCGACCCCAATTTTGTTTGCATCTTCCAAATATTTTTTAAGAATATCTTTCAAGGCGGGTAAATTTAATGGCTTGCGCAATACATCATCCACACCCGCACTGTGTGCGCCCTGAATTTCGCGAGGATCTTCCGAAGCGGTTAGGGCGAAAATCAACGTATGCTTATCACTTCCTTCTTCCAATTGGCGAATTTCCCTTGTTGCTTGAAACCCGTCCATAACGGGCATCTGCATATCCATTAAAATTAAGTCGAAGGGCTTTTGTTTGTAAAGATTAACGGCTTCTTCTCCGTTGGTCGCTAGTTCGATTTCATAGCCTTCTTTACCTAACACGGCCATCATTAATTTTTGATTAACCCGATTGTCCTCGGCCACCAAAACCCGTAAGGGACGGGCCGTTTCTTTAAGGGTGTGACGGGTAATGAGTACATTGGTTGAAGTATTGATTTGCAGAACGGTTTGAATGGTCTGATACAGTTCCTTGGCTTTAATCGGTTTTAACAGGAAGGCCGACACTCCGTATTCGATGCAGCGTGCTGCGTCGCCGCGTTGGCCGAAGCTGGTTAAAAGAATTTTTTTCAAAGATGCTAATTCGCTTTGCCCGCGTAATGTCTCCATGATTTTAAAAGACGGTACGCCGTGAGCGCTACTATCCAAAATAAATAACCGGTATGGGTGTTTGCTTTTTTGAGCCTGGAGCAATATGGAAACTACTTTGTCCGTTTCTTTGGTTACCTTTACATTAGCGCCCCAACTGTTAAGCAGCTCTTCGAGGACAATCCCGTTTAACCATTCTTCGGAAAGTATTAAAACGGGAATATTTTTAAGTTCCGCGTTAAAGCCCAAACGAATGATTTCCGCAGGAGGATTGGCC
>JALWEA010000058.1 GCA_027039465.1 Calditrichia bacterium
CAACTGCCCAACGGCATTACCTATTACATTCGGGAAAACCATCATCCTGAAAAGCAGGCTTCGTTTCGTTTGATTGTAAAAATCGGCTCGATTGTCGAACAGGACAGCGAGCAAGGTATTGCCCATTTGTGTGAACACATGGCTTTTAACGGCACCAAACACTTCAAAAAACAGGAATTGGTGGATTATCTGGAATCCATCGGCATGCGTTTTGGCGCCGATTTAAATGCCTACACTAGTTTTGACGAAACCGTTTACATGCTGCAGGTTCCTACCGATTCTTTGCCCTTGCTGCAAAAAGCCATTTTGATTTTAGAAGACTGGGCGCACAATGTAACCTACGATCCGGTTGAAGTGAACAAAGAGCGCGGTGTGGTTATTTCCGAATGGCGACGCGGATTGGGTGCTTCTCAGCGCATTCGCGACAAAATTTTACCGATTTTACTCAAAGATTCCCGCTACGCTTTGCGTTTGCCCATCGGTAAGATAAAAGTATTGGAAACCTTCACGCCGGATGTTCCCAAAAAATTCTACCACAAATGGTACCGTCCGGAATTAATGGGCGTTATTGCCGTGGGTGATTTCGATGCCAAACAAATCGAATCCATGATCAAAGAAAAATTTGCTGGTATTCAGGATCCGCCCAATCCTCCCAAACGCAAATATTACGATGTGCCTCCTCAAGACACAACACTCTTTGCCATAGCAACGGACCCCGAAGCTACCACGGCTCAAGTAAGTATCGAATACAAAATGAAAGCCGACACGCAACGTACGGTCGGAGATTATCGTGATATGATCATCGAAAACTTGGCCAGTCAGATGCTATCGGCACGAATCAATGAACACGCCCAAAAGAAAAATCCGCCATTCATCGCAGGCGGCGCTTACAAAACCAGATTGGTTCTGCCCACCGATGTTTTCGGTCTATCGGCTATGTGCGGACCGGATCAGCTTATTCCCGCTTTCAAAACATTGCTCGTCGAAGCCAAACGCATTCGGGAATACGGCTTTACGCCAACAGAGCTTGCCCGCTACAAATTGGGTTATTTGCGCAACATGGAAAAAGCCTATGCAGAGCGAAACAAAACACGCTCATCCAATTTAGTCGGCGAATATCAACGCAATTTTTTGTACGTAGAACCGGTGCCCGGCATCGAACGCGAATACGAACTGACAAAAAGATTATTACCGACTATTTCCGTGGCCGACGTTAACAAGGCCGTACAGTCCTGGCTGAAAATTAAAGATCGGGTTATTGAAGTAACCGGCCCGCAAAAAGAAGGCATAGCCATTCCTTCTCAGGACACGTTAATGGCGATTCTGAATCAGGTGAAGTCCATGAAAGTTTCGCCTTATGTTGATAAATTGGCGGCACAAAACCTGATCAGCCAACCGCTCAAAGGCGGTAAAGTCGTTAAGGAAATCAAACATCCCGAAATCGGTGTAACGGAATGGATATTAAGTAACGGTGTTCATGTTATTCTGAAGCCCACCACATTCAAAAACGATGAAATTTCTTTCCGCGCCGTAAGCCCCGGAGGCTATTCGCTGGTAGACAATAAAACTCTGATTTCGGCCAGAATGGCGGCGGCTATCGAACGCGAATCCGGTGTTGGCCCCTTCACGCGTCTGCAATTGGACAAATTGCTTACCGGAAAAATTGTTCGGGTTAATCCGTACATCAACGAGACAACCGAGGGATTGCGCGGCGCTTCCGTTAAAAAAGATCTGAAAACGATGTTTCAATTGATTTATTTGAATTTTGCCCAACCGCGTTTTGACAGTACGGCATTCTTGGCTTACAAAAGCAAAGTGGCACGTTATCTGCAAAACTTAAGCCGCAATCCGAACTTTGTTTACAACGATTCCGTACAAGCTGCCTTAACCCGGCACAATGAACGTTACAAATCTCTGACCCCGGAAATGCTCAAACAAGTCGATCTGAAAACCGCGGAGAAATTTTATCGTGACCGTTTTGCCGATGCCAGCGATTTTACCTTTATTTTTGTAGGCAGCTTTACGCCGGATACGCTGAAACCCTTCATTGAAAAATATTTGGGTAGTCTGCCTTCCATTCATCGCAAGGAAAAATGGCTTGACGTTACCTACACTTTACCAAAAACAATCATTGATCGCAGTTTGCACAAAGGTATGGAGCCCAAGAGCATTCAAACCGTTATCTTTTTCGGGCCGTTTCAATGGTCTTTACCCAATGTTATTAAGGGCCACTTTGTTACTGAAATTTTAAACATTAAATTGCGTGAGCATCTGCGTGAAGACAAAAGCGGCACTTACGCTCCCCGTGTGCGTGATCGATTCTCCCATTATCCGCGTCAGCGTTATCAAATTCGTATACAGTACACATGCAGCCCGGAACGGGTGGATGAGTTGAATGCCGCCATGTTCAAACAGGTAGATAGCCTGCGTAATTTCGGCACCACCGAAAAGTACCTCAATAAAGTCAAAGAAATGGATTTGCACGAATACAAAGACAGCATGAAAGAAAATCCTTATTGGCTCAACCGCTTACAGTTTGCCGTATTAAACGATATTCCTTTGGAGCATATTTTAAAAATTGATGATTTGATTCAGGCGGTGACTTTGGAAGACGTGCATACAATGGCGAAAAAGCTGTTAAACACGCATCGCTATCTGCGTTATGTTTTACTGCCCGAAGAAAACAAATAACTCCGATCGAATTTAAACTGTAAATTCAAGGCGAGTCGGTTTTCCGGCTCGCCTTTTTATTAAAAACCTAAACCGAGTGATTTTTAATTGTCATCACCCCGATAAATCGGGATGTCCACGGATTATTAGGATAGGGACATGAATTAATTGAGAATCAGGAACTGGGAATTTATTCGGCATCCGGTTCCCGAGTGATTCTGCCGGACTTGCCGGGGCAAAGCATTTCCCTCACAAATAAAGAAATAATCGATGTTATAGGTGGCACAATGTTAATTTTTTTGAGATTGCAGCATCTTGACGGAAATGCTTCGCCCTTACTTCGACCATCGCAAGATGAAAGGCAAAATTGTATCGAGAGACGGACGCGCCAGAGCATGTCAATAGTTGAGCAACACCGGGTGTAACCCAACCTTCCCGCAAGGACGAAACGGCGCAGGAAGTTTTTCCATCAATTAATGCAAAACCGTAAAACGTAATGTTTTTCGAAAGACATGCCCGCTCTCCAGTTCGCGAATAACAATTCGGGCAAAATACACACCCGAAGCCAATCTCCTCGTTTCCAGACGTTCTTTAATAAGATTATTTGCTTGGCGAATATGCTTGCCCAACGAAGTCACCTTTTGACCTAACGCGTTGAAGATGTTTATTTCCGCGACACTCGGATATTTGACCGCGTAAGAAAATTGCGTGTATTCGTTGGCGGGATTGGGTGCGCTGGGGGAAACCACTAAATGTCCGGCGGTCGTATCAATGCGCACGACCGCAGAATCCAAATAAGCGTAAGCTTTTTTCAAGTCAATAATCCCCCAGCCCAAAAGGTTATCCGGCGCCTTGGCTTGAGAAGCCGTATTTTTCAGTGCTTCGGTCATTAATTCCGGAGAAGCGCTGGGAAACGCTTCCAACAGCAACGCCGCACCGCCGGCCGCCAACGGGCAGGAAAACGAAGTACCGCTTCCGTAAGAGAATCCAGTTGAATCTTTGCTGTTGGCAATCACCACGCTCACGCCCATGGCTGCAATATCCGGTTTAATCCGTCCGTCTGCTGACGGCCCGACCGAAGAAAACGAGGCGCGAACACCGTTGCGGTCAACAGCCGCCACGGCTAACACCTTTTTGCCGTCCGCAGGAGCGATTAACGTATTGTGTTCCGCATTCTCTCCCTCGTTCCCGGCCGAATTAAAAACCAAAATGCCTTTCTCTACGGCTTTATCGGCCGCAATGGTCGTTTTGGCAGTTTCCCCGTTCATGTCCGCCGGAGTATACCAATCGATGTAACCCAACGAACTGCTTACAATATCCGCGCCAAGGCTATCGCCCCATTCCAACCCGGCCACCCAATAGTCTTCTTCGATCGGCCGTTCGAATTGATCCACTTCCGTTTTGGCTAAAATAAAGGAAGCATCAAAGGCCGGCCCGATTAAAGTCTCCGGTGTGTACCCGGCAATTACGGAAAGCGTCATGGTGCCGTGCCACCCTTCGTACGCTTTAATGCCGGAATCGTCAATGGCATTGTCACCGTGAATAAAATCGTGTGTGGCCAAAATTTTCACTTTTTTCAATGCTTCATGTTTGTACAGTAAATTAACGCCATCATCCAGCATCAAAATTATGACCCCTGTACCGTAAAGTCCTTTACTATGGAGATAAGGCACATTAATTAAATTCACTTGCTTTAAAGAAAGGCCGTAAGGCAGGGAATCGCCGTGCGTTTGGGACTTGGGTAAAAAACGGGGAAGTTCCCGAATCTCAGGACGCGGCAAAGGACGACCAACAGCTATGGGATCGATGCGCAGCACAAACGGCCATTGCGCTATCCGATCCAGCGCCTGAGTGGAGGCTTCCACACTAACCGCATTCAACCACTTGGAAACAACACGTATGCGCTGTACTTGGTTTTTAATTTTTCGAACATATTCATGGGCAACGGGCAAATCACTAAAATCGATTAGCGGATGATTTGGAACGCGTAGTTGCCTGCGTTGAATGGCTCGCGGTGAAAGCAGCGCCTCCGGTTTGGCTAAAAACACTTGTTCATTGCCCTTATCTTTCAAAAGAATCCAGGCCTTTAATGCCCCGTTTTTTGTTTTGGCAAAGTTTGCGGGATTTATATTAGTCTGTGCAAATGCGGCTGATAGGGTAAAAACCCAGACCAATAAAAAACTTATTAGATTACGTTTCATATTCTCCACCTAAAAACTTTTATTCTAATTTCAAGACAAATATCTTAAGAATACCACACACAATACGCAAATAGATTTTTCATGATTTTTAAATTTTTGAAAAAATGCCGTGATTTCAGGATTATCTCAATTTTGAATATTTGAATCCGATTTCAATTTACCAATTATTCATGGCTAAATCCTTATTGATCATAAGATTACGTCCCCCTCTCTTCGAAGAAGAGAGGGGGAATGAGGGGGTGAGTTGAAAATCGCAAATAGATTTTGACTGGTTTTAGAAGAAATTTGGCCGATAGCCGAAGCAATTGGGGGCTACCATCGAATCGGCTAAAGAGCATTACCGATTCCAGAAGAATCAGACAAAACTTCACAACCTTACGAACTTTCCGAAAATCGGGATCGGGGTAAGATAGTGAGATGATTACTTCTTTAAAACCCACCCCCGCCCCCTCCCTGCTACCGTCCCGATGCTCGGGATTTTCAACATGGAGGGGTGCCTCTTTGATTTTATCCGTTCATATAATCATTGAAGTATTGAAACAAATCGCTCACAAATTTCAATGAGCGCGTCCGGTTCCCGAGTGATTCTGCCGTCGCTTGTAGGGGCGAAGCATTTCCCTGACAAATAAAAAAATA
>JALWEA010000059.1 GCA_027039465.1 Calditrichia bacterium
TTTACGGTAAAACATGAATCAACGAATTTTTTAATAGATGTCTGAATTCAATCTTCAAGCGTTTAGTTCGATTTTTATTCTTTTTTATTGAACCTTTTTTAAAGAAGTCTTTTTAATCCTACGGATAACTTAAATCCGGCATATTTTACATTTGACACGAAATATTTTCGCCTTCTTCTCAGAAAAATAAGCATGTTATTATATCTCTGATATTATTATAGCGTCCGGCATAAATTTTGTAAAGTTTATATTATATGGCTTAATTTTTCGTTGAGGTAAGTATGAAATACTGTTTATTTCGTTCAATTATTATATTGATTCTGCTCTTTTGTGGTGTTAAAGCGCAAAATTTTAAATCTGCACCTTTAATCACTTTAAATGGTAATAATTATGATTTTGAAGTTTTATCAACTTCTGATGGAAATTATTATGAAGGACTTCCTACATATCTAATTTGGATAAATGAATTTGAAGGCAGATATTCAGTTTATTTAAATAATATTCAAGATTCTACAAGCAAAAATATAATTATTGATAGAGACTCCACAGTTAAATCTAATCCTCAGATTGCATTTAAACGATATGCTTTAGGTATAAGACTTGCTTGGCAGAAACAAACCGATACCGGTTGGCAAATTTTATATCGGGATTTTCATAATGATTCGCTTGGCCCTATTAATATAATTGCCGACTCTTTAAATAACGATCCGCAAATTTCGATGAACACGCATCGAATTTCCTGGGTTCAGAATGGGAGTATTTATGTTAAAGAATTCTATCCTGATTTAGGAAAAACCGAATGTGTTGACAGTATTCTTTGCTCTTCACCAATTCTTGTAAAAAATGATGACCTTGATTGTTCGGTACTTATGTATGAGAAGGGAATTTCAACTGCCAAACAAATATATATGGCAGATTTAAATAAATATTACTCTACAAAATGGGAAATAACTCAATTATCCAAACATGGTAACAACATGAATCCTAATTTTGGTTTACTTGGTGAGGTCTCGTTTCAAAACTATGATGGAAAAAATTGGAGAATTGTTTATTCCTATTCTTCTTATGAATCTATGGATACAACTACAAATACTTCCTGTGATTATAAAAATTCTACTGTTTATAGTTATGCGGTACCTACAAAAACAAAAGAAAACTATACACCGTATTTCATTGTTTTCGATACGGATTCCTTGGATAATAGGGAAATATTTATAAAGATAATAGAATATGGTAAAAAAGATTCGCTTATAAATATTTCCAATTCCATATATGACGACTACGGATCAAAGCTAACCTATTTATATAAAAATGATAGCACTTATATATCAATTATATGGATAAAAAATTCTAATAACAAAAAAGATCTGTGGATATCCAAATCACTTTACAAACCTAAATGGACTTCTTTAAAAAATGAAATAAATAATCCATTGACTTTTAGGTTAGAACAAAACTATCCAAACCCTTTTAATCCATCAACGACAATTAAGTATTTTATTCCGGAATCAGGGAATGTTAACTTAACCATATATGATATTAATGGCAGAAAAATTCGTATTCTTGAGCATGGTTATAAAACGCGAGGTTATCACAAAGTCAATTTTGACGGATATGGTCTATCAAGCGGAATTTATTTTTATAGGTTGGTGGTAGGTGAAAATATTTTAACCAGGTCAATGTTGTTATTACGTTAGCGCCATACAACAATGGCATGTAGCCGTTGCGCGGTCACCGGTTTGGCTTTTGCAAGAGAGTGTCATAAATTCAAGGGTAAGGCTTAGTTCTACTCGCGCTACTAATGCCTGTTCATTCTGCCCTTTGCGTTTTATTTTCAGGGAGTTTAAAATGAGTCGCAAGTTTTTAATGCTCGCAATTTTGCTTTCACTGGTTATTTACGCCTGTCAAAAAAATCATTCTCCGACCGAAGCATACACATCCCCGAAGTATGCGGGTCTTTTGGCTGTGCCGGATAGCGGCTACATCGGTTCGCTTATTCATTTGTTCGGCATCCCGTTCGATTCGCTTTCGTCGAATAATTTCGAGAGATTCGTTTATTTCACAGGTTTGAAATATCCGGTCCGGCCTTATATTTTTACCTCGACCGATGTATTTGTTGAAGTGCCGTTCGGCGCCCGAAGCGGACCCATCGGTTTTAAGTCTGAGGACTCATCTTACCTGTTCCCCAACTTTAAAGTCCTGGAAACTTCTCCTGATAGCGGTGTTACGGTTAAGCATTACAATCTCAATTATCCGATTCTGAAAAAAGATTCCTATATGATTGACTTTAACGACGCCCTGATCAAGTGGCAAGGTACGGTTCATGCCGATACGATTATCTTGTTTCGAAAAGGATTTTGCGGCGACGAGTGTACTTTTAAAGATATCATCAAATTACTCGACACCCATTCGGATTTGCCTGAATTCCTTGAAGCAACGCGCAACGACACCATCCACTGCTGTTTTTACAGCACTTACAACGACACCGTTAAAGCCGGCATTCTAAAAATTCAGGATTACGATGCGCACGGTCTTATTAGCGGTAGAATCTTTTATCGAAACAAACTAAATACACCGACTAGTTTTGTGTTTTGGTACGATTTCAAACGTTAATTTCCTTACGTTCTGCTTTTGAAAGAATGAATGAGATTGTGCTTTAAATTAAAAACGCGGGCAAAAGATCGAATCCCACACCCGCGTTTTCTCAGATTTAATTATTTCTTCAACGTTTTAATCGGATACGGCGGTGGCGGCGGAATGACGACCGGTTCTTCTTTAATCTTTTTCTGCAAATATTGAATGGCCGCTTCCAACTGTGCGTCTTTGCCTTCAAACGTGGCATGAGGCAAATTGTCCACCACAATATCCGGATCGACCCCGTGACCTTCGATCAGCCACTTGCCTTCCGGGCCGTAAACCCCGGTTTCCGCCGCCGAGGCAATGCCCTGATCCACCAAACGATTGCTGAAAGACAGCCAGATTTCGCCGCCCCAAGTGCGCATGCCGATCACTTTGCCCAAGCCGAGCCGCCGAAATCCTTCGGAAAAGGCTTCACCGTCCGAGGCCGTAAATTGGTCGCACAGAACGACCATGTGGCCCGGAAAAGCATACTGCATGTTCCAGGTAGGTTTGCCCACACGCGGCTTCCAATAGAACCATATCTTGCGCAGCAGTTTTTCCAAAATCCAACTGTCAATGTTTCCGCCGCGATTGTGCCGCACATCGATGATTAGACCTTTGCGGTTGAAAACCGGGTAAAAGTTTTCCAACCATTCCTGATAGTTACCGCCGCCCATGGCACGCAGATGTACATAGCCCAACTGACCTTTGCCTTCCTTTTCCACTTTCAAACGACGTGTGTATTCCCACTCGCTATAACGCAAATCGCTTTCCTGCCGTCCATTCATGGGCTTGACTAGTTTCTCGTAGGTTTTCTTATCTTTTAAGGAATAAAGCGTCAGCAATACCTGCTTGCCGGCCTGATTTTTCAGCAGGATCGAAATATCATCCACCGAAAGCACCGGAACGCCGTTCACCGCGCGAATGATGTCGCCTTCGAGAATGTTCACTTCCGGTTTGGCCAAAGGTGAAAGCCGTTCCGGGAAGTTGGGATCGGTGCGGTAAATATGTGCGATGCGGTAGCCGTTGTGCGCGGCATCCCGTTGCAAAATGGCGCCCAGATAGCCCTGATTGATTTTAGTCTCGTTACGCCGCACATCGCCGCCGACCACAAAAGTGTGTAAGGCAGATAATTCTCCCACCATCTGACCGATCAAATCATTCAATTCATCGCGATCGGTCACGCGATCCACGAAAGGCAAATATTTATTAAGCACCGCTTTGTAATTCAATCCGTGCAAATGCGGATCGTAAAAATAATCGCGTTCCATGCGCCAGGCATCAATCAGCATCTGTCGCCATTCCTTTTGAGGATGCAGCGCATACGTCCAGCCGGTTAGTTTTACCTTTTTCTTAGCCAACTTAGCCGGTGGCGCGCCGTTGGCGTCAATGACGTAGAACTGATCTTTCTGACGAATCAACATCTTTTTACCGTTGGCCGAAAGTTCGTAACTGCGCACATTATCCAAAATCTTTTTCGCTTCAATATCTTTATTGGTGATTTTCAAAGCCTTTAAAGTGCGTTTGCCGCGCGCCGTGCCGTTGTATTCCAGCCAAAACAAGTGATCTTTATTGGCGCTTAATGCCGTGTAGTTGCCCGCAGGAACCGGTACCGGCGTCACGCGCTCCCTAATGTCGTTAAAATCAATGGTCACCTTCAGCGTTTTCTGTGAAGATTTTTTCTTTTTGGATGTTTCCTTCTTTTCCTTTTTTTCTTTTTGATTTTGTTTCTCGGCCCGCGTCAATTCATCGTCCGGTAAAAACGGAGAACGCAATCCGGGCGTCAGAGCCACCATGTAAATCTTGGTGATTTTGTCCAAAAACGGTTCCGGTTGATAATCACCCCAAGGACTGGGAACCACGGTGTGCAAATTGCGATCTGACAGGAAATAGAGCCACTTGCCTTCCGCGCTCCAGACCGGACGATAACTATTAACGCGATCATCGGTCAAAACATGAATTTTACCAGATTGACTGTCGTAGATTTTGATTTGCGCCAGCAGATTATCCGCCATTTGAATAAACGCCAACCAGCGGCTATCCGGTGACCAGGCCAAATTGTAAAAGTTCTCCACCTGCGAGGTAGCGATAACCTTGGCCTTGTGTGTTTTAAAATCATACAGCCACAAGCGATAATTTTTGTCTGTAAAGGCGAACTTTTTACCGTCCGGTGAAGGCACGCCCTGATAACGCAGCACGTCGGCGTCATGGGTCAGCATTTCCGACTTGCCAACTCCGTTAGCAGGCAGACGGTAGAACTCAAATTCACCGCTCTTATCACTAAGGGCCAAAAGTTTTTTGCCGTCGGGTAAAAATTTCGCCTGACGGTAGCGCACACCGGCAGTGCGCGTTACCCGCACCAGGCGCCCGCTTTCGACCGGTGCCACAAACACCTGTCCGCGCGCCGTTAAGGCCACCTGCGAACCGTCCGGCGAAAGATGAGCTGCCGTCAAGTATTTCATGGGCTTTTTAACCCATTTTTCGTACATCTGATCAAAATCGGAAATTAATTGAATCTTAAGTTTACGGTCGGTATTGGTGGCAATATCATACACATACAAATCCGGTAAAAGCTGATACACAATCCGTCCGTTGCTCAAGGAAGCGCTGCCGATATCCAGTCCTTCGTGAAAGGTGTGTTGCTTCAAATCGCTGCCGTCTTCCTTCATTGACCAAATGTTCATGGTACCATCGCGGTCGGAAAGAAAATAAATGCGCCCCTTCCACCACATCGGATTTTTACTAGTGCCAGGATAATCGGTGGTTAAAGGAATGGCTTCCGCCGTACCGAGGGTGTAACGCCAGATGTTTTGCGCCGTACCGCCTTTGTAACGTTTGGTGTGGCT
>JALWEA010000060.1 GCA_027039465.1 Calditrichia bacterium
GCATTCGACCAAAGCATCAACAACCGCTTGTGCATTTTTGGCGGGAACGGCAATAATGGCAATCTCGATTTTTTTCTCTTTGGCCACATAGCAGGCGTCGTCAATATCGTAAATGCGCAGGCCTTTGATTTCCGTGCCGATTTTTTGGGGGTCTTTGTCAAATAACGCTTTGAAAATAAATCCTTGTTTGCGGAACTCCTGGTAATCGATCAGGGCCCGTCCGATATTACCCACACCGACCAGAGCAATATTCCATTCTTTTTTTAAGCCTAAAATTTTTGAAATTTCTTCGCGCAGGGCCTTTGTATTGTAGCCAAGCCCCCGCTTCCCGAAAGAGCCGAAAAAGGACAGGTCTTTGCGAACTTGAGCAGACGTAATGTTATTAATCTCTGCGATTTCATCGGAAGATACCGTTTCAACACCTTGTTCAATCAAATTAGACAGGGTACGATAATAGGTGGACAGGCGACTAATTGTCGAATCGGAAATCTTTTTCATTTACCCTCCTAAAATTTATAATTCAGCGCTATAACTAATGTGATAATTTTTTTGTGAAAAGTCAAACAAATTAAAGGGAAATAGGGTATTAAAAAAGATTGAACATGCCTTTGCTTCGGTGAGACAAATCTGTTTTGGAATAACCGAAACCAGACGATTTTTTGATTGTCATCGCTGCACCACAAGGAACTTAAACGACTTGGCGATCCGTTGTGCACCCTGTCCCTTTTCAGGATGTGCGTCGGATGGTGGGGTGTGCATTTTTCCCACAAATGAATTTTTGGGCTAATTACAGATCGTACCTAACGGGACGATTTTTAAAAACCTTGTTTTATGCAATCGCAGAGCAGAGTAAAAAATCAATAATTGATTTTAATCGTTACTGAATCAAATACAACTTCCTGTTTCCAAAATCAATAATCGCATTGTTTCTGGTAAGATAATCCATTCCGATGGCTCCAAGGTAGGGCAGAGAATATGAATTATCGTTTTTGTTAATATCTTCAAATATGGGGAAAAATCGTTTCTTACTTAAAAAATAATCGCCAACCTTAAGACTATCGGCAAAAATTACGGAAGGATATTCGATATTTCCAATGGCGTCGACAAAATAAATTTTATTTTGTTTTCTGATTTTCCGGCCGGTCATTCTTGCCAACTCATAGTCAACGGAAGTATAATGTGCCCCGGTATCGATGAGCAATATTCCTTCAATGCCGTTAAAATTTCCTTTGATCAAAAATGTCCCGAAATTTAAGGAATGCGTTCCGTTTTCATCCCGGTAGGAAAGCTTGCTTATGGAACCGCTCTCGGACATCAGTAAATTAAATTCCGTATAACCGAGTTTTTTCAAACTATCGGAAAGGCCGACGGCTTTTTGGTGATTCACGTTAAAGAGCATGGTACTGTATTTACAGATGATAACGGCATTGGTGAAATGTAAAAAATCCGTTCCAATAACCGGCATTTTATTTTCGGAGCTAACAATAAACGGCCAGGGACTAAAAATGTGATTGCCAATTTGAAATCGATTGGCAAGCGCTCGTTTATGATCCGAAATCGAACCGAACCAGGTAATGATATTTTCCCTTTTATTCGTGGCATCCATTGTTTTTAAGTGAAATTTTTTGATCTGATCATAAGTTAAGAAGGTGTATGTGGCACCCGTATCCAGAAAAAGTTCGCCGGGAATGTTGTTTATTTTTACGGGTACAAATATTTTGCTGTTTTTTGCTTTTCCTATTACGCCGGAAAAACCCTGATTTTGTAACGATTCCAAAACAAAAGAAACCGATTTTAAAATTTCTTTTTCGGAATGGTGACCGTCTAACAGTTTGGATGAACTACACCCCAAGCTTAACAGCAGAATAAACAAGAAAACTTTTTTCATTGTCCCGTTCCTTTGTTTATTTTACGGTGTTTTGCCAATGTATAAATTCAACGGCAGTAGATATTGTACGCTTTTTTGAAGGAATTAGCAGGAACATCCGATGGTCGATCCGAACCAATGCAATAAGACAAGAACCGTTTCGTTACTATTTTATCAATCACAAATTCTTTTCTATCACTAAATCCTTACCGGAATAATCAAAAAGCGGAATGAATAATCCTCTAAATCCGTAGCTACTTTGGAAGGGATCGCCGCGTCACTCGCTACTCTCGTTGCTACTATTAACAAAGAAGCGGATTGCCATTCCGAGGGGTGAACGGCTAGGAATCCCTTGTTCATTGGACTGAACGTGCTTGCGAATTCCCTTTTGCGACCCACCCCCATCCCCTCCCTGCTATCGCAAGGAGGGGTGCCCCATTGGCCACAGGCATTTGGTGAATTGATGAATTGAAATAATTGTTCGCCCACCGGCACGCAAAATTGTGACCTAATGCCGAGTAATTACAACGGAATGAAGAAGCCCTCACATCCGTTGCTGCTTTGGAAGAGATTGCTTCTCCCGACTTCGTCGGGATCGCAATGACAGGCTGGCGGAATTGGATTGGCGACCAGACGCACCACAAAACCCTTCAACCCTTACACTATTAACCCTTAACAATTTTCCCATTTGACCATTAAACTATTCAACCATCTTCCGATTAACGAATATACGAATAACGGATAACGTTCCTCTTTACCCGCTTATTCCTGCTCCGCCTCTTCTTCCTCGTCTCCGTTGGTAATCGTTACCTTGGCCACATCGCTCACCCGATCGTTTTCGCCCAATCGGATTAAACGCACACCCTGCGTGTTTCTTCCGTAGCGGCTGATGTTGGCCGTATTTTGTCGGTTAATAATGCCGTTTTCCGTAATGATCACAATGTCCTGACCATCATGCACGCCCAAAGCGCTGACCAATTTGCCGGTTTTCGGCGTTACCTTCATGGCAATCAAGCCGCTGCCGCCGCGACGTTGGATGCGGAAATCCGTTAACGGCGTGCGTTTGCCGTAACCCTTTTCGGAAACCGTTAACAAATCCATGTCATCGTCGCCGACCACCATGGCAATCACCCTGTCCGAAGGATTCAAACGAATGGCGCGAACACCGGCGGCCGTGCGTCCCATTTCCCGCACATCGCTTTCCAGAAACATAATGCCCTTACCCTGGGAGGTGATGAACAGAATTTTTTGATCTTTTTCCGCCAACTTCGCTTCAATTAATTGATCGTTTTCGCGGATGTGCAAGGCAATAATACCTGCGCGTCGCGGATGGCTGAACGCTTTAAGGTGCGTCTTTTTAACAACGCCCTTTTCCGTTCCCATGATGATGTACTGGTCGGCATCGAAAGACTTAATGGCCAGGCTGGCTTTAATCTTTTCACCGTTTTCGATGTCAATCAAATTGATGATCGGCCGACCTTTGGACGTTCTTCCGCTGGAAGGAATGGCGTGCACTTTTAACCAGTAGCATTTTCCGCGATCCGTAAAAAACAACAGATAGTCATGCGTGTTGGCAATAAACAAATGCTCGATAAAATCCTCTTCCTTGGTCACCGCGCCGGTAATTCCCCGGCCGCCGCGATTTTGAGTTCGATATTCGCTTAACGGATAACGTTTGATGAAACCCTGATGCGAAATGGTAATCACCACGTCCTCTTCCAAAATCAAATCTTCAATGGAAATATCATCCACCGAAGGAACGATTTCCGTGCGGCGATCGTCATTGTACTTGCGCACCAGCTCGTCCAATTCATCTTTGATAATCTGATACTGCTTTTCTTTGGAAGCCAAAATCGATTTCAACTCGTCAATCAGTTTCAACAATTCCCGATATTCTTTTTCGATTTTATCCCGTTCCAGACCGGTCAGGCGTTGCAGGCGCATTTCCAAAATGGCCTTGGCCTGAATTTCCGACAAACCGAAGCGCGCAATCAACCGCTCTTTGGCCACATCCGGATTTTCCGAAGTCTTAATCAATTCCACGATTTCATCGATGTTGTCGATGGCGATGCGCAGGCCTTCCAAAATATGGGCGCGGCGTTCCGCTTCGTCCAAATCGTACTGAGTCCGGCGCACAATCACTTCGATGCGGTGCTCGACAAAATAATTGATCATTTCCTTCAAATTGAGCACGCGCGGTTGCCCTTTGACCAACGCCAACATGTTAATGCCGAAGGTCGTTTGCAATTGCGTGTGTTTGTAAAGCGCATTGATGATCACATTGGGATTAAAATCTTTTTTGACTTCAATCACGATGCGCATGCCATCGCGGTCGGACTCATCCCGCAGATCGGCAATACCTTCAACTTTCTTCTCTTTGATCAGACTGACGATTTTATTGATTAAATTCAGCTTGTTTACCTGATACGGAATTTCCTTAATCAAAATCGTGCTCTTGCCGTTGTCGTGTTCTTCGATTTCGACTTTGCCACGCACGATAATTTTGCCGTAACCGGTGTGGTAAGCCTGACGAATGCCCTCGATTCCGTAAATGATGCCGCCGGTAGGGAAGTCCGGCCCTTTTAAAAACTGCATCAATTCATCGATTGAAATTTCCGGATTGTCGATCGTTGCTTTGATCGCTTCCACCACTTCGCCCAAATTATGCGGCGGAATATTGGTGGCCATACCGACCGCAATTCCGCTGGCACCGTTGATCAGCAAATTGGGCAACGTAGCCGGTAAGACCACCGGCTCGTCCAGAGTATCATCGAAATTTCGGGTAAAATCAACCGTGTTTTTATTGATATCGGTCAGCAGTTCTTCGGCAATGCGTTGCAAGCGCACTTCCGTATAACGCATGGCTGCCGGAGAGTCGCCGTCAACGGAACCGAAGTTTCCTTGCCCGTCGATTAAAGGATAACGCAGTGAAAAATCCTGCACCATGCGTACGATGGTATCGTAAACCGCCATGTCGCCGTGAGGGTGGTATTTTCCCAAAACTTCGCCCACAATACGCGCGCTTTTTTTGTAGGGCTTGGTATGCTGCAGGCCCAACTCGTGCATGCCGTAAAGCACGCGGCGATGAACGGGCTTCAAACCGTCGCGTACATCGGGCAGGGCGCGCGCCACAATCACCGACATGGAATAATCGAGATACGAATTCCGCATCTCGTCTTCTATTAAAACAGGTATTATTTTCTCGTTAGAAGCCATTTTTTCTCCCTGAAATTAAACATCCAAATTCCTGACGAACTGTGCATTCTCTTCGATGAACTTTTTACGCGGCGCCACTTCCTCACCCATCAGGATACTGAAAATCTGATCGGCTTCCATGGCGTTTTCGATGCTTACCTGAAGCACGGTTCGCGTCTCCGGATTCATGGTCGTTTCCCACAATTGTTCGGGATTCATTTCACCCAAACCTTTATAACGTTGAATGGTTACTTTTCCTTCGTCAACGCCTAATTCTTTAATGATTTTGTCTTTTTCTTCATCGTCAAAAGCGTAAAATTCCTGCTTTCCGTTTTTGATTTTGTACAGCGGCGGCTGAGCAATGTAAATTTT
>JALWEA010000061.1 GCA_027039465.1 Calditrichia bacterium
GTTCCTACCTTAATTTATCTGGCAAATTTGTATTTGGAAGCCGAGCGTCCCAAAGAGGCCGCCGAATATGCTCAAAAAGTGCTGCAAATTGACCGGGAAAATCAATTGGCGCGGAAAATTCTTGAAATCACCGGTAAAAGCGAAGAACAAACATCCGATCAACCGACCGGACAAAAACAGGACAAAGTTCATTTGACGGACGGCATGCAGGCTTTGCAAAAAGGGAATGCCGAGCAGGCAATCGCTTGCTTTCAGGATAAGCTAAAGGATAATCCGCAGGATATTGAGGCCCTGTACGGCACGGCATTGGCTTTGGAGATGTTGGAAAAAACCGATGAAGCCAAAAAGGTTCTGCAGCAGATTCTTGAAATCGAAATGAATTTTGCTCCGGCCTGGAATGATTTGGCGCGCATTTATTATCAGAAAGGCAAAAAAGAAAAAGCAGTGGATTTGTTTAAGAAATCTTTGGATATCGATGAAAATCAAATAACGGTGCGAAATCAATTATGCGAGGTTCTGTTGGATTTACAGCGCTGTGATGAAGCGGTGGCCTTGCTGAAAGAAACCCGGCAAAAATTCCCGCAAGATTTACCCACGCTCGTTCACCTGGCGCGCATAATGCAAAAAACAGGTCATGAGGATGAAGCACGACAATTATGGGGTGAAGCGTTGGAAGTGGATCCGGAGAATGAAGCGGCCCGCGAAGCGCTGGAGGCTTTGTTGGTGCCGGAAGCACAGGACTAAAGGAGACAGAACATGCCTGCCCAAAAACTTTCGGTTTGCATGATTGTTAAAAATGAAGAAGCCTTTATTGCGGATTGCCTGAAAAGCGTACAGCCGGTGGCAGATCAAATCGTGGTTGTGGATACGGGTTCAACGGACAAAACCATTGAAATCGCCAAACAATACGGAGCGGAAGTCCATTCTTTTAAATGGGGCAACGACTTTGCAGCCGCACGCAATGCTTCCATTAAATATGCCAAAGGAAATTGGATTCTGTGGATTGATGCCGACGAGCGTTTATTGCCCGAATCGGTGCCGGAGCTTAAACGTTTGTTAAAACCGGAGCGCAAGCCGGTGGCTTATTCGGTAAACATCAAAAATGTTATGGCGGACGGGAAGAACTTCAAGATTTCCACGGGGCATCGTTTGTTTAACAATTTTAAAGGCATCCGTTTTAAAGGCCGGGTGCACGAGCAGATAATTTACAGTGTCGCGCAAAACAACGGGGAGGAGCGACATTCCAACATCGTTTTGTACCATTTGGGTTACGGTTTGTCCCGTGAAAAACAAAAAGAAAAAGACGAACGGAACCGGAAATTGTTGTTAAAAATGGTAAAAGAAGAACCCAATAATGCTTACGCTCATTTTACGCTCGGCCAGAATTACCTGCTTGGCAACCAACCCGAAAAAGCCTTGCCGCACTATTTGCAAGCGTTGAAACTAAAGGGCTTGAATCGGGAATTGCGTATTAATGTTTTGAATACCACGGCGGAGACGTATTTGAAACTAGGCGATTTGCAGGCTGCGGATAATTATGCCCGTCAATCTTTGCGTCAGGCCCCTAAGCAGGTTTCGGCTTATTACTTGATGTATCGCATTGCCGAAAGAGACGGTCGATTGGAAGAAGCAACGGATTGGCTGAAAAAACTGTTGGAAATCAATCGCCAAAGCGAAACCATGCAGCGCCAAATTGCCACGGACATTCAATTAAATGAAACGGATATTGCGGTAACCTTGGCCGATTTGTCACTTAAAATCGGCAAAGCCGACGAAGGCATGGCGGTTTTGCGGCAAGCATGGGAAAATGACCGTGACAATGAAATGCTATTCAAGCGTTTGCTGAATGCGCTTTTAACACAAAATAAGTGGCAAGAAGCGCTGCAATTGTTAAATGAACGTTCCGTAGAAAACGATCCGGATTTGCTGGATTTGAAAGGTATCGTTCAAATAAAACAACAAAATTTTTTGGAAGCCATCCGAACCTATACCCGCCTTTTGCAATTGCAACCGGATAATTTGGCAACGGTTAAGCGCTTGGCCGGATTGTTTTTGAAAATCGGCGAAAAAGAAAAAGCCGATCAGCTAATGCGGATGATGACGGAAATTAGTGCTTTGCGGACGACGGCGTGAAGCGGAAAAGGCAGCGGGGGAAATAGGTGAATGGTTGATTGGTTGAATGGGGAAAATCGTTATTCGTGTATTCGTTATCCGTAAATCGGAAATCATTGTTCGCGCAGCCGTTGGCGCGTCCGTCCCTCGATACGCCAGAGTAATTAGCTGAGAAGAATACCTGAATAACGTTTCTTATTCCTGCAATACTTAACATCTTAATTTTTTCAAAAATCCGTGTAATCCGTAAAATCCGTGTCCTTACATTTTAGAACACAGATGATATGGATTTGACGGATAAAACGGAGTAAGATATTAAAAATCATATTATTTTTCTTTCGACTTTGATCTAAAATTTAAAATAAAATACTTGTGGCAATTTTTTTTTTTTCGTCATAATCTTCGGGAACTAATTTTGCTTAATTCGGTTAATTTTGATACCGGTCATTGGCGAAAGAAAAGATGCTACTAAATTTATGTCTTGATTTAGATTTGAATTCAAAATAATATCCTATTAAATTCAAAGTTTTACATTATTTAATGGAGGGGGTCTTTTTAGAACTATTTGTTACGGTTTTTATTAAAGAAAAGTTAAATTGAACAAGCTGTACAGGTAATTTGAAAACGCATTTTTTTCGTTTAAAAGGACTTCCTCGAAGGAAGCTTTTTAGCTTCATTACGTTCATTTTATTTATCCCGATGATTTTAATGGCACAAATCGGGATTCATGTGCCCCCGCCGCCACACACGGTACGTTTGTTCGAGCCCAAGTTCTACGGTCTTGAAAAAATTCCTTACGATTCCACACTGTTTAATATTAAACCGCTTTCCTACCATCGTCTCGTTACCATGGATTCGACCAATACATACATTTCGTTTCGGGAAGTCATTGGTAAAGAAGATGTGTTGTTGCCTGCGGTTGTTGACTTAAACACTTACGTAAAAATGCGTGAGCAATTCGATCTGCGCGAATTGTGGAAACAGGCCGTGGTCAGCCGGTTCGGCCAACAAACGGAAAGCGGATTCGGCGCTATTAAACTAGACATTCCGCTCCATATTAAAAGCAAAACCTTTACCCGTATCTTCGGTTCGGATCGCATCGGATTAAAGGTAACCGGAAACATTTCATTCGACTTATCAGGCCGCAGTGAAAAGCGTTCGGGTTCGGCGGTGACGGCCCTGGAAAGTCAAAATACCTTCAGCCCGCGTTTTAAGCAAACCCAGCAATTTACGGTGGAAGGGAAAATCGGCGATAAAGTAACGGTTTCGGTAGAGCAGAACAGTGAAGCCACCGTCGATATCGAGAACACGTTAAAATTACGCTATGACGGCGATGAAGACGAAATCGTGCAGAGCATTGAAGCCGGAAATATTTCGCTTTCGTTACCGGCTACCAAATACGTTATTTTCGGCGGATCGAACAAGGGCTTGTTCGGATTGAAATCCAACATGCAAATCGGTAATTTGCACATTACCACCATTGCCTCGCTGGAAAAAGGACAGCAACAGGAACTTTCGCTGAGCGGCGGTTCGTCTTCTTCAACAACCACGGTGCGTGATTATGAATTCATCAAAAATCGATATTTCTTTGCCGATTCCGTCTATCGCGCTCACTTTGAAGAAGGATTGAAAGAAAACGATCCGCAAACCTTTCAATTTGTGGCAGGAACGGAAATTTTACAATTGGAAGTCTGGATTTCATCCAGCTATTCGGATCCGGAAGCCCGTCGCGGAGTGGCGGACGTGGATCCGACCAAATATTTGGATGCCAATTTCAAGTACAAAGATATCGATTTGGATAAAGTGCAGGCTGTGCCCGGCAAAGTGGAAACGGGTTATTTCAAACGTTTGGAATACGGGAAGGATTATTTTTACGATAAGTATCGCGGCTTTTTTTGGTTGAATCAAACCGTGGACAATAATAAAATTTTGGCAATCGCTTATGCAACCGCCAATTCATTTTCGGATCCTAATGTTCCGACAATCGGGACATTAAGTGAAGCGTTGGCGGACACGGGTAAAACGGTTATTTTGAAGCTGATCAAACCGCGTCAGAATCAACCCTCGTACACCAGCACCTGGCCGTTGATGATGCGCAATGTTTATTTCTTGGGCGGTACGAACATTCAGCAAGACGGCTTCGATATTCGTATTGAAAACAACGTAAACGGTACTCACCAAATTTATCCCGCAGGTAGTGATCGCACGTATTTGAATTTGCTGGACTTGGACTTATTGGATGAAAACGGCAATTTGGTCGATGGCGGCGATGAAAAGGTCGATAAGAATCCGTACATCATCGATTATAAAAACGGGATTTTGATTTTTCCCTGTCTGCAGCCTTTTAATCCCGAGAAAGGTAGCCGTTTTGACGGTCGCTTGCCCAAGCAGGATTTGGTTGATATCTACAATTTAAACAATTCCAACAGTACCGATTTTGTCAAGCGTAGTAAATTCGACATTATCGTAACTTCCAAAAGTACCAAATCCACTTTTGATTTGGGCTTTTATGTCTTGGAAGGCAGCGATGTGGTGACATTGGGCGGGCAGACATTGGTGCGCGACAAAGATTACATGATCGACTATTTTACCGGTCAGTTAACTTTGCTTTCTCCCGAAGCCAAACGGAGTAGCGCCAATATTCAAATTAAGTACGAGCGCGCCAATTTATTCCAACTTAACAAAAAGACGATTTTCGGAACCCGCATGGAGTACCGCTTTTGGGATAAATCGTTTATCGGATTTACGGCATTGTACATGAATAAAAGCACCCTTGACGAACGCGTGCGCGTGGGGCAGGAGCCGTTCCGCAATTTTGTCTGGGATTTCAATACGGCCCTGCAATTTAAACCGCGGTTCATTACGCGCCTGTTGGACAAACTGCCTATCGTGGAAACCAATGCCGAGTCAAGAATCGATATCGAGGGCGAGTTTGCGCAGGTACTTCCTAATCCCAACACTTTGAACAATACTAAAACACACGATAAAGACGGTGTGGCTTATGTGGATGATTTTGAAGCCAGCAAGCGAACGACGACCCTGGGCATTCGTTACCGAACCTGGTCTATGGCAAGTGTACCTGCTATTATTCCAAAATTAGGTAATCATGTTTTTAATGAAAAAAATAGAACAGAATATTTGAAAATAGATCGTGCACGGGCACACATTGTTTGGTTCAATCCATATAGACAGGTGCCGATCAAAGACATTTGGCCCAATCGCGATGTAAACGCTCAAACCGGACAGACCACCGATGTTTTGGGTATTGATCTCTGGCGCGACAAAGGCACGGATCCGGACAGCGCCTGGGCGGGCATCATGCGCTCAACGGCTTCCTTTGCCAATCAGGAAAAGACCAAGTACATCGAAATGTGGGTTTTGGGAAATCAGGGAACCGTAAATATCGACATCGGACAGATTTCGGAAGACTGGTATGTGCGCGGTAAAAATTTTCAAGGTCATAGCAGTTTAGGCAATTTAAATACGGAAGATAAAAACAATAACGGTTTACTTGATCCTGGCGAGGATGTGGGCTTGGACGGCATTCCCGACGGACAACCGGGCGACGATCCCGACGATAACTGGCACGACGTGCAACTTAATGCCTGGAACCGTTACGACGGTGTTCTTTACGACGGTATTAACGGAACCGAAGGCAACAGTAAAGCGCAGGGCGCGCATTACCCGGATACGGAGGATTTGGACGGAGACGGTCAGCTTTCCACGATTAATGCCTATTTCGAATATACGTTTTCGTTGGACAGCATGGATGCGCATGCCCAGGATTGGCTGGTCGGTTCGACGCCCAAAGGTTGGCGTTTGTTTCGCATTCCTTTAAAAGAATTTACGCGCGTAATCGGCCATCCTGATACGACCTTTCAGCAAATCTTAAATGTCCGCTTGTGGTTCAGTGATATTCCGGAAGAGGAGCGTACACGTATTTTAATCGCCACCTTCGATTTTGTGGGCAATGAATGGGAAGAAACCGGCGTGGCCCAGGATGAAACCCATCGTAATTTTGTTAAGAATGATTCATTGTTTACTTTGGCGGTTTACAATACGGAAGAAAATGCCGAAGCGATTCCGGGCGGCCCGGAACCGTATAAGTCGCCGCCAGGCGTTACCGGTGTGCGCGACCGAATTACGCGGGCCATGTCCAAAGAGCAATCGTTGGTCATGCGGCTTTTCGGTTTTAAAGCGGGCCAAATTGCCGAAGCAAGGAAGCAATTGTATCAGGTTATCAGTTTGGTTAATTACCGAAAATTGCGCATGTTTGTTCACGGTGATCGATCCTTGCCTCTGGAGCCGCCGCAATACGATGAAAACGGGGTGCCCAATGCCGAACCGTCGCCCATTCGCTTCTACCTGCGCTTCGGATCGGATGATAAAAACTATTATGAATACGGAGAAGATGTTTACGCCGGTTGGAACAAAGCAAACAATGTGGAAATCGATTTGGACGACATGGCGGCTATCAAAGATGACCCGTCTTTGAATATCGGCACGACCGACAGCCTTGTGTATTTAAAATGGCTTTCCAAACCACAGGCTTATTACAAAGCCGTGGGTAAGCCCAGCCTAAATACAATCCGCTATTTTGTTATCGGCATTAAGCATCGGGGAGATGAAACCGGACGCAGCTCCGATGATTTTACGGGAGAAATTTGGCTGGACGAATTGCGTCTCTCCGGCGTCCGCAAGGTCAAAGCAACGGCCATGCGTCTTTCCACCCGGATGAAATTTGCGGATGTGGCCAATTTTAGCGCGCAGTGGGAAAGTAAGGATGCGGATTTCCATAATGTGGGTAAGCAGTTCGGTTCGGGTAATACGGAAGAAAGGCAGAGCTATTCGGGCAAATTGTATTTGGATAAGTTTTTACCGGCTGCATTGGACATTTCCATTCCCATCGATGCTCGGGCGTCTTTTTCGCGCAGTATTCCCAAATACAAAACAAACAGCGATCAGTTAACCCATTATCAAAACGATACCTTCGAACGCAAATTGCGTTCATTATTCGGGCTGCGCAAAGTAACGCCGGATATTGCCGTTATGACCAATAAGAGCGAAGTGTACGGCATCGGAACGACGATAAAAAAACGATCCAAATCAAAATTCTGGCTGCTGCGTTACACGTTGGACGGCATGACATTCGACTTCGATTATTCAAAGAAGAAGAGCAGTAATTGGGAGACGGCTTTTAACAAATCGGAATTGTACAAAGAGACCTTTTCCTATCAAATTCCGTTTGGCCGCAATAACTATGTGGAGCCGTTTAAATTTTTACGAAAAGTCCCGATTCTTAACAAACTGAGTACGCAAAAAATCTATTACACACCCAGCCAGGCTAGTTTTAACCTGAGCATTTCCGATAACAAATCGGCTTTGTTGCGGCGCAATAGTCCCAAACTGACTAGGAAATGGAATTTGCAATCGAGCCGGAGCGTGCGCACTAGTTACAAGCTGTTGAACAGTTTGGATTTTACGTTTAACCGCAGCTACAATTCCGATGGTGACTTTGTGGGCTTGACGCACAAAAAGCTGTTGGAGAATATTTTTAAAAAAGGATATTTCGGCCTGGATACCGATATTCGCCAGTCGTTTCAGGGAAATTTTAAACCCGATCTGTTTCGTTGGTTAAAACCGAGTTTCTCCTTCAACAGTAACTATTCGTACCAGTTGGCAAATTCGTACAAATACCGGAACACATCCAGTTCCAGTACCAAACGGATCGATATCTCATTTAGCCCCGGTGAATTTTTGAAAACCATTTACAATCCGAATAAACGGAAGCGTTCAACCTCATCCCGCTATCGCTCAAGGGGGCGTCGCCGTACTGTTCACAGAACTCCGGCGTCCAGGAAGCAGAAAACCAAGAAAGAGGAAAAGAAAAAATCTTTTTCATTTCCGAATCCGTTAATGTGGGTTTACAACACGTTGGCGAGTTGGAGCAATGTGCGCACTAGTATTTCGCGGGATGATCGTGTACAGAACCGCTATCTGGCGCGTAGCCCGAATTGGCGCTATCAATTCGGTTTTACCCGCAGCCCTGGTGTGCCGCAAGATTCGACACTGGATGTCAACTTAATCGGCCCGACCGAAAGTAAAACCATTAACATACGGACGCAAACCAGTTTCAGTATTGCCAATAAGGCCAGGGTCTCTCTTTCGCATAATTACCAAACGCAAAAAAGTAAGTCCGATTACGGGCGTTCCGGCTCCGGCAGTACTTCCAGTTCCTATTTCTTTCTCGGTGACGATCCCAAAGCAGGCTTTCACGGATTGGGATCTTTGTTCGCTTTCGTACCGGATTGGAATGTGCAAATCAGCGGGATTGAGAAAATGCTGATCTTTCCCAAGTTTGCCAAATCCATCAGCATTACCCACGGGCACAGCAGTAAGTACACGGAGCAATCGCAGGTTAAACTGGACGGTAGCTTTTTGCCCACCAGCCAAACCTTTACCAGCGCCTGGCAGCCGCTGGTCGGTATTAATATTTCCACCAAATGGGGTGTTACCGGTACGATTCGCATGACCAGCGCCACCAATTTTGCCTATTCGGCCAGCGGCGGTGCAACAAAGTCGGATAACAATTCGTTTAACATGTCGTTCAGTTATTCCAAGTCGGGAGGTTTTCGAATTCCGGTTTGGCCGTTCAACAAGCGCAAGTTTAAAAATGAGATTAGTTTTAATCTGACGTTTGACGCCTCGTCCAATCGAACGTTTCAGCGTCAGTTCGGACAGAAAAACTTTGAAGAAAAGCAAAATAACAGTACCTGGAAATTACGTCCTTCGGCCACCTATCGTTTTAGCACCAAAGTGCAGGGTAGTTTGTTCTATGAAACGGGTGTATCGAAGAATAAGATTTCCGGTAAGTTCTCTTACAATGAATTCGGTATTACGGTGAATATTGCTATTAGGGATTGATGGGAGTTTTGGTTAAATGGGAGAAGGGTTATTCGTAAAAGCTGTCATTGCGAACGATCCCGCGAGCCTGCGAGCGGGGGAGTGAAGCAATCCCTTCCAAAGCGGCAATGGCTGAGGAAGATTTGATGGCTTGCAGCGCTTTTTCGACCCATCCCCTGTCCCGATTATCGGGATGCCTAAGTATTTGTGGTGGTTTGTTGGGTTGTTGAAATAAAGGAGATAATGGCCGGGTTGTCATCGCCCCTATAAATCGGGATGTACTACGAAGTCTGAAACCATGGCATGCACTACGGATTATTAAGATAGTGACATGGTTGCCTTTAAAACCCACCCCCGGCCCCTCCCTGCGAAGCGCATGGAGGGGTGCCTGAAGAGATGTGGTCGTGTGCTATTAATAGATTGTTAACAAGGGCTGGGCTCCGAATTAACAAGAAAAAAACTTGCGTATAAGCCGGTTCGTTACGTCAAGAGTAGGGGAGAGTGCAGCGAGAGAAGCGGCGATCTCTGCCAAAGTAGCAACGAATGTAATGGATTCTTCGTTTCGTTGCAGTTACTTGGCATTCGGACGTGATCTTTTACATTATCGGGCACGGAATGATTTTCAACTCAACAATTCACCAAATGCACTCAGCTAATGGGGCACCCTTCCCTACGCGTCGTAGGGAAGGGAAGGGGATGGGTTTTAAAACGAAATTCGCAAGCAGGTTCAATCTAACAATCTAACGAACAAGGGATTCTTCGTTCCGCTGAAGCGGAACTTAGAATGACAGTCCACTAACATTTCAATAGCACGAGCGAGCGTAGCGAGAGATGGGGGCAAAAAGTACAGGTAGCGGTATTTGTTTTTTCCACCCCCTGCTGTCCCCCTCGTAGGGGGACGCAAAACGGTACGAATGATTTTGCCCGATGAAAAGTTGAACTTATGGTTGGGGGAAAGAGTAAACACCGAACCACTGGCAAATTGGGTAAAGCGCACAATTTTACAAACAACTTTGCATCCCCCTGCGAGGGGGATTTAGGGGGTCTAAACACGGCAAACTACCCGGTTCGTAGTCTGAATTTAAAAAAACAGCCTAAACTTTTCAGGGATCTACGTTGCGCTATGCTCCGTTCGGAAGGGCGGTTGTAAAAACTTTTAATCCCGTTTAGGGATGAATACGAGAGGTTATAATGAAAAATATTCTAAAAACATTAACGATTCTTTTGGTGGCGGTTTCCGCTTCTTTTGCCCAGTTTAGCGGGCAGCAGGCCTACAAATACCTGGTGAAACAAGTGGCCTTCGGGCCAAGAAATCCCGGTAGTGTCGGTCATGAAAAATGCCTGCACTATTTGCAGCAGGAGATGAGTAAATGGGCGGACAAGGTAGATTTGCAAAGCTTTACTTACAACGATGAATTGCGCGGTAAAAAGCTGCATCTCACCAATATCATCGCCCGCTTTAATCCCAAAAACAAACAACGCATCTTTTTCGCCGCCCACTGGGATACACGTCCTTTTGCCGATCAGGACGTGAAGAAAAATCAGAATACACCGATTCCGGGCGCGAATGACGGGGCCAGCGGGGTAGCCGTACTTTTGGAAATGGCTCGTGTGCTGCACGCCCAGCGGCCGAATATCGGGGTGGATTTTATTTTGTTCGACGGGGAAGATTACGGTCGTGCCGGACATTTGGATGAATATTTCCTAGGCTCGCGCTATTATGCCAAACATTACGGCGAATACGGTTACACCCACCAATTCGGCATTTTAATCGATATGATCGGCGATGCGCAATTGACTATCAAAAAAGAAGGGTATTCCGTGCAAAATCTACCTTGGTTGGTGGATAAAGTCTGGAAAGTGGCTCACAGTCTTGGATTTTACGAATTTTCCGACCAATTTTTGGGCTATGTGGATGACGATCATGTGCCGTTGCTGAAAGCCGGTATTCCTTGCATCGATCTGATCGATTTCGAATATCCGGACAAAACCAATCGATATTGGCACACTTTACAGGATACGCCCGATAAGTGCAGCCCGCAAAGTTTGTACATTGTGGGCACGGTATTGCTGGAGGTACTTTATGAAGAATGAGCAAGCGCAATGGGTCGCCGTAAGTATTCAGGCTTTGCCTTCCTATTTGGAAACGTTGTCCGCATTTATTTTTGCCACGCGTGCACAGGGAATTCAGGAGGAAGAAAACGGGTTTGTGGTATTTTACGAGGCCGTGGATTGGTCGCCGGAAACCCATCATCTGCTTGTTAAGGAATTGCAACGCATTGTGCCGGATTTTGACGAAAGTCGAATGCAGGTTCAAATTCGGCAAAACGAAGACTGGCTGGAGAATTGGAAGCGGAATTTCAAACCTTTCCATTTAACGGAAACTTTGGTCATTCAGCCCGATTGGGAAAATTACCGGGCGCAACCGGGAGAAACGGTGTTAACCATTGCACCAAAAATGGCTTTTGGCACCGGTCATCATGAAAGTACCCAGTTGTGTCTTTTTTTGATGGATGAAATTTTACAACCGGGAATGAGCGTTTTGGACGTGGGCGCCGGCAGCGGAATCCTTTCCATTTACGCCAAAAAGAAGGGCGCGGCTTCGGTACTTGGCATTGATAACGATCCGGTAACCATTGAAAATGCCAATGAAAATTTGGCTTTGAACCGAATCGATTCCGGCGTGGAATTTAAACTTGGCGACGGCCATGCCTTTTCCGGCAAGCCGTTCGATTTGGTGATCGCCAATATCAATCGTAATATTTTATTGGAAATCATGGAAAATTTGCGACAGGCAACCCGTTCCGGCGGTAAACTGATACTTTCCGGAATTTTGAAAACGGATCGATCGTTGATGGTGGATGCGCTCGAAGAACAGGGCTTTGAATTAATTCCCGAAAAAGTGAAAAACGAGTGGATTGGACTGGCCTTTAAGAAGAAAGCGGGCAGTAAATGAAAAAGACGGCACCGGTAGCGGTCATTGATTTGGGAACGCATTCGGCTTTGTTGTTGATTGCGGAGTTGCAGGAAAATAATCGGCTTCATGTTTTAAAAGAAGATTTTAGGATCACTCGTCTGGGCGCCGGCATCGGCAAAAGCGATGAACTGTTGCCCGAAAATCAGGCGTACGCTTTAACGCAACTAAAAACTTTTCAAAATGAAATTAAAGAATTTGCCGTCGATCGAACGGTGGTTTTAGCCACCGAAGCTCTTCGTCAGGCAAGTAACGCGAATGCGTTTTTGCAAAGAATTCAGGACGCGTTCGGTTGGCAGGTAACGGTGCTCTCGCCGCAGGAAGAAGCGCAACTTACCTATCTGGGCGCCGTTTCGGTTTTTGATGATTTTGCTTCCAAACCGTTTACCGTAGTGGATGTGGGCGGAGGCAGTACGGAAATAACAATGGGTAAGGGCAAGTCGATTAAAAACATACGCTCCTTGCCGGTGGGCGTTGTGCGCCTGGCGGAAAAATTAAATTACAAAGAAAAGATTATTCCTCGGGATATTGCCGGTATTCAGGAATTTTTGGATGCCTGGTTCGACGAATACGAATTGAAAAAATTAACGGAAGACACTATTTTAGTCGGCACCGGAGGCACCATTACTACGGCCGCAGCCATTAAGCAAAAAATGGAAGTTTACGATGCGGAGACCATTGACAAGACCTCTTTAACTTTGGACGAACTGCTCATGATGTTTGAAGATTTAAACGCAAAATCTTTGCAGGAACGCAGAGCGGTTCCGGGTTTGGAAGCCGGTCGGGAAGATGTGATTATTTACGGATTGATTATTTACATCCATTTTTTGCAGCGTGCCGGTATCTGGCGGATAAAAGTTTCGTCCCGAGGTCTCAGGCACGGATATTTGTTGGGCGAGGATTTAAATCAAAAATAGGTTAGATACATTTGAAAAAATGCCGTGATTTCAGGATTTTTTCAAATTTTGAATAGTCGATGCTGATTTCTACTCTCCCATTAATCATGGCCAAATCCATGTTGATCAGTAGATTACCTCCCCTTCTCTTCGAAGAAGAGAGGGGGAATGAGGGGGTGAGTTAAAAATCGCAAATTAATTTTTCAAAGGTTTCGTTTAAGAAATTTTAAAATAACGCAAAGGATAGCGCATGCAAAAGATCATTTTATTTTTAACGATTGTCGTAATGGCAGCGTTCTTTATGACGGCCTGCGGTGATGACAACGGCACGAATCCGACCGAAAAAAATAAAGGCGCTGGCAAAATTTTGTGGGTTGAAGTGCCGGACAGTATTCAAATTCCGCCGGAAGGCACGTTTCGAAAGGCCCTGGTCAAAGCGGCCGTTGAAGATCCGGACGGATTGCAGGATGTGGATTCGGTCTATTTTTACTCCCGTAAACCGGACGGTACTTTGGCCAACAACGGCAAGCCGCTGCCCATGGTGGATAACGGCAAACCGTTTAACATCAATAATCCGTGGGTGGATGCCGGAGACGAAAAAGCGGGCGACGGAATTTATTCGCTAACCATTCTGATCGACAATAGCGCGCTGACGGGCAAGTTCTATTTTACCTTTTACATGCGCGATAAAGCCGGAAATCTTTCCGATAGTGTCATTGATTCGGTTGAGGTGTACCAATGAAAAAATCAAAAATCTTTTTAATTTTAACGGCGTTTTTACTAATCAATACCCTTGGCGCTCAATCCTTGCCTAAAACCTCTTTTCGCTTGGCTAAAGACGGCGGGCCGTTTTCGCAGACGCTTTACGGCAACGGCATTGTGGATTTGGTGGCCAAAGATTCCGTGCTGTGGGTGGCTACCGGTTACGGGCTGAGCAAAGCCATTTACGACGAACAAACCGGCACCTACCAATGGACGACTTTTACCTCCAAAGATTACATCGGCAAGGGCGGCGTTTCGGCCATGGGCTACATGGATGAACAAACATTTTGGATCGCCACGGCTTTTGATACGTTGACCGCGGCCTCCGATGAAAGTCTTCCGGCCGGAAGCGGATTAAGCTACACCCGTGACGGCGGCAAAACCTGGCACCACGTACCGCAGCCGGTCGATAGCGTTAACGAGCAAAATTACGCGCCGACCACTACGGTCATTCAAAACCTGACATACGATATCGCCTTTGTGGACAGCACCATTTGGATCGCCAGCTTCGGAGGCGGTTTGCGCCGTTCCGATGATATGGGCCAAACATGGAAAGTGGTTACCACGGACGGCAAATTCTTTTCAAGTTTAAATAATTTGAACCATCGGGTTTTTTCTTTGCTAAGCGTGAATGATACGGCGCTTTGGGTCGGTTCGGCCGAAGGCATCAGTAAATCCAATGATAACGGCCAAACCTGGCAGCGTTTTGTTTTCGAAAAAGACAATCCGCATTCCATTACCGGTAATTTTGTGGTGGCTTTGGCCTGGCAAAAAGATGCCAACGCGGTGTGGGCGGCTACCATTCAGGCGGAAGACACGGCAGAGACGCGCGGCGTTAGCGTGACTTACGACGGTGGTAAAACCTGGCAACGTATGTTGGTTGACAAAGACGTATTTGCTCATAATTTTGCCTTTTACGGTCAGGATGCGTATGTGGCCACGGACAAAGGTTTGTTTTGGTATTCGGCTGCGCAAGACAAATGGGACAGCTTGACGACCATTCAGGATTTTGAATCGGGCAATGAAATTTTTCAACCCGAATATTACTCGGTTGCCGTGCAGGAATGGGGCATGCACGCGTTCCTGTGGGTGGGCAATTCCGACGGGTTAGCCGTGCGTGATTTGCAAAATCCCGCTGCACCGTGGAAAGTCATTCGTTCGTTTGTGTCAACCAAAATTCGTAAAAAACCTGCGGTTTACGCTTATCCTTCACCGTTTTCGCCGAGCAGACATTTGTACATTCGATTTGAATACGATACGGATAAACATTTGGACGGGCCGATTAAAATTTACGATTTTGCCATGGATCCCGTGGCGGAAATACCAATCGGTGATTTAAAACCCAAATGGGATGGCAAGAATTCTCAGGGTGATCAGGTGGCCAGCGGTGTTTATTTCTTCCGGGCTAAGCTGGATGGCAAGGTGACCTGGGGTAAAATAGTAATCATAAATTAGGTGAAAAGGCCATGAAAAATACAAGAATATTAATAGTAGCAGTTGCAATTTTGATGTGGATGGGCATGTCTTTTGCCGATGGCAACGGCGGATACGCCGGCGCCTATTTACGCATCGGATTGGGAGCCAGACAACAGGCTTTGGGCAATAGCGCCGTGGCCGTAACGCAGGTGGATGCCTATTCCTTTTTTTACAATCCTGCTTTGAGCGGCTTACAGGAAAAACGGATTTTTACTTTGTCCCACAGTTTCATGTCATTGGATCGGCGTTTTAACTTCATCGGATTTTCGACAAAAATTCCGCCTGGCGCGGGCATGAGCATCGGCTGGATTAATTCCGGCGTGGATCATTTGGACAGCTACGATATGCTAGGGCAAAAGTCGGGCTCCATCGATCACGGCTTTAATGCTATCTATTTTAACTTTGCCCGCCTTATCGCTCACAAGTTTTCCGTCGGTGTGACCATCAAGCACGTACGCGAAAGCCTTGACATGGGGCACGATAATTATCATTCCAGCGGTTGGGGTTGGGACTTCGGTTTGGCTTATTTGGTAAATAAGAATCTCGTTTTGGGTGCTTCTTTGCGGGATGTGGGTACCAAGTTAACGGCCAATACGGAAAAGTTGTTTGAATTCGGCGGCACCACCGTAGACAAGTTTCCCAAAATTTTTAGCGTCGGGGCGGCTTACCAAACGCCGTTGCCCTGGTTGCGACTGCAATATGCTTTTGAACGCACAGATTACGTGCAACGGCATCATTTGGGAGCCGAAATGGTTTACCGTAATATCTTGGCCTTGCGCCTGGGGTTGGATCAGAGTCGGTTGACCTTTGGTGCCGGCATGGGATTTAAATTATGGAAATTTTTTACCAAACTGGATTACGCCTTTGTCCCTTCCGTGGTGGACGAAGGGGGCAGCCATGTGTTTTCATGGCAATTTTATCTGAACTAAAGAGGTAAGCATGGGAAAATTAAATAAACGCTTCAATTTGATCATCCTGGCCATCGGTCTTTGGATTTCGGCTGCTTTGGCCGGTAGCGATAACACCGGACTTTCGTTTTTACGTTTGCCGGTGGATGCGCGTTCGGCTGCCATGGGTGAAATCGGGGTTGCCTTGTCCGGAGATGCGGGCGCGACTTTCCGCAATCCGGCCGCATTGGCTTTTAATACGGGTAAAAGTCTGGTTTTGATGCACAATGCCTATTTGGCCGATATTGCGCAGGAATTTGCGGCTTTTCAATTTTTAAACGGTAAACACAGCGCAGCCATTGCGTTGAATGTCATGGATATTCCCGGCATTGAAATTCGCGGCACTCGTCCCACTACCCAGCCCGAGGGCAAAACCGATGCCATCAATTTAGCCTTTGCCGCCGGGTATGCTTATAAATACGGCCCTCAGTGGGCTTTCGGTGTGACCGTGAAGTATTTGTTTGAAAAGTACTTTATGGAATCGGCTTCCGGTTGGGCTTTGGATTTTGGCGTACAGCGAACGGACTTTTTGCTGCGCGGAATGACCTGGGGGCTGGCCTTACAAAATGCGGGCAAAATGGATGTTCTGAAAGCGGAAGCTTCACCATTACCGCTGATGGTACGCACCGGTGTGCAGTACGAATTACCTCGTTGGTTGGGAACGCATCCTTTAATTGCCGCAGAGGTCGAGCAATTGTTGAAAAACGATGACAGTATTTTGCGTTTGGGGCTTGAAGTTCCTTTGCGCAACGTCTTTGTTTTGCGTACCGGACTCATTTACACATCTCCCAAAATACGTTACAGTTTTGGCTTTGGAGTGAACTATCATCATTACCAGGTCAATTATGCTTTTTCACCTTATCCGTTCGGCCTGGGAAATTCCCATCGTTTTTCCCTGAGCTGGTTGTTCTGAGGCCGGGAGCCATGGCTGGCGCCATGGATTATTAAGATAGTGACATGGATTTAGGGAAAAGAGTTAAGAGTTAATAGTTGAATGGTTAAATGGGGGATTGGGGGAAAGCGGTATTCGTATATCCGTTATTCGTTAATCGTGAATCATTGTTTGTACAGGCGGTGGTATGCACCCGTTAATTGATGTGATTCCCAGCCCTGTCATTGCAATGCGCGGAACCATGGCATGCACCACGGATTATTAAGACAGTGACATTGTTGCCTTTAAAACCCACCCCCGGCCCCTCCCTGCTACCGTCCCGATGCTCGCATTGGCGTCAACTTAAAAATCCAGTAATTGTAAATAATTGATTCGATCCTTACGTTTTTCATAGGCACAATAATAAATTATTTGTACAAAATAC